>WLEH01000118.1 GCA_009704345.1 Actinomycetota bacterium
CTGCTGCTGTTGTTGCTGTTACTGTTGCTGTTGGAGCAGGTGTTGTTACATCTGCTGCTACTGTTTCTGTTGATGCTACTTCTGGAGCTGCTGGCGCTGCTGCTGTTGGAGCAGGTGTTGTTACATCTGCTGCTACTGTTTCTGCTGCTACTGGTGCTACTGCTGCTTTTGTTTCTGCTGCTACTGTTGCGACTGCTGCTTTTGTTTCTGCTGCTACTGTTGCTGCTACTGGTGTTGCTTCTGTTGTTGCTTCTTCAGTTTTTGCTGGCGCTGCTTCTGTTGTTTCTGCTGCTGTTGTTGCTGCTGCTGGAGCTAGTTCTGGAGCAGGTGTTGGTGCTGGAGCCTTCTCTGGAGTCACCGTAGTCTTCTCTGATACCTCTGGAGCCTTCTCTGGTACCCCTGGAGTCTTCTCTGATACCTCTGGAGTCACCGTAGTCTTCTCTGATACCTCTGGAGCCTTCTCTGGTACCCCTGGAGTCTTCTCTGATACCTCTGGAGTCACCGTAGTCTTCTCTGGTATCCCTGGAGTCTTCTCTGATACCTCTGGAGTCACCGTAGTCTTCTCTGGAGTCACCGGAGTCACCTCTGGTTCCGGGTTTTCAATAATACTAAACTTATCATTCTGTATTACATTCTGTATTACATTATTAATAGGAACAACTATTTTATTATCATTATTAGTAGGATCTAAAATAAACAGTGATTTTGCGAAATTATCTACGCTATCTACAATATTTTTATCATAAAATTTCATAGTAACAAATTTAAGCTCGGGTTTACTAAATACTACGGCCAGCTTATCCAGAGGATCAATATTATCCTCATATTCAAACCTCACTAAATCATGCCCTGCAATACCATTAAAAAACTTCTTAATTAAGTCCGCATCACCGCCCGCATCACTACCAGTCTCAATCATTATCACCCTCGCCGAGAATAAATCATATAGTTCCTTCATTAATCCCACACGATCCTGTATAAATTTATTAATCATACTTCCATATTTGTTAATTTCATCATCACTTTTAAACCACATATCCACCCATTTAACCAATTCATTCTTAAACGGAGATAAATACTTATTATTAAAATCATTTAATTTATTCAATAAATCACTATTAGATATAATCCCATCCTTATTATTATCCTTATTGAATTGCACAATTTTTGAAGTAATACTCTCTATCATACGAATATTTTTATTTATAAAGTTATCAGTTATTACATTATTAAAATAATACCACACACTTTGTATACGATTAATATAATCAATAATACTAGTAATAGCCTTAGCTCCATCTTTAATTGCACTAATACAATTAGACCAATTTACGATCTCTATTATTCTATTTGTAATTATACCATCAATTTCGGCTAATTCAGATTTGCCTAAAACAATATCCCCCACAGGGATGCCGGTATTCTTCTTTTCAGTATACTTATTATTTATTGTATCTACTATAAAGCTGGTCTCTTTACTGCCCGGATAAATAAGTTTTCTCAATCCATTCACAGTATTCCCTTTTATATTATCCTCAAAAACCTCCGGAATTTTACCAATAATCTCTATTATTTTAATGACACCTCGTTTATATTCTTGGATTAATTTGTTCTTTTCATCTTCTGTAGATACCGATTTATTTATACCTAGTAGCGCATCAGTTGACGGAAACATAATATTAACTGAATTAATATAATCCTGAACATCAATTGTTGTCGCAGAAGTATTAATATATTTATGGATCCTACTCATGATCCCGAATCCCTCCGCGCCGGAACCTTTGTTTTCAGAGTAAATATATTTATAACATAGAGTTCGGAGAGTACCAATAAATGTATTAACTATGTTCCCTAATACCACGTTGGTCCTAATATCAGGATCATTATTCCATAGGATGTAATTATTAACCTGGATAATATTCGCCTCTAATGCGTTAATATCATCGGCTAGTTCGGCAAGATCAGCGACGTTTGCTGCGAGATTCACTCTCCCGCGCATATCATCTATTGTATTCAATATACTCTTAACGATATCAATATATTTAACACTATTATCATTATAGATATTGTAATCAAAAAGATCCGGGATACATCCGGTACTAAATATACCAATGCTGTTATTAGTGGATTCTTGTATTACGCCATCACCATAGTATTTTAGATCCGGTTGCTTATTGAATTTATCATAATTAATATATTCGTCCATTATTTTCTTAACATTCTCATCAGTAGAACCATTCGCGTCCAGATAATCCTGGATTGTCTTCTTATTTTTATTAAGAATATCAATACAATACGATTCTAACATATTCGTGGTATTGATAATCTTGTTAATAACATTCCCTGTTGGTACCCGACCTACTATAGTACTATAGGAAATAATATTCGTTACATCGCGAACACTATTTAAATCATCGATAATTTGTTCAATACCAGTTACAAAACTGGGCGGCGAATTTAGAGGAGACATCGAGGATATCATTGAATTAATGAGACCTTCATAGTATTTAGTGTCATATATTTGTGAAATTATATAATTAATTCTCTCTATAATCTTACTCTTAACTACGTCAATCGGTTGAGGTGTGTTCTCTGTATTCTCTGCTGTTATTTCGATCTTACATATGCTGGTTGAGAGCAGAGACTTTTCTGCTAATGATGGGACTGATATTTCTGCTGATACTGCGGAAGACACAGGAATATCTATTGTAGGCCCAGTTGATTCTGACGTTCCTAGTGCCGCTGGTGTCAGCTTGGATGCTGCTGGAGATGCTGGTGTTTGAGCGGGTATTGGAGATGGTGTTGGAGCGGGTATTGGAGATGGTGTTGGAGCGGGTGCTGGTGTTTGAGCGGGTGTTAGTGCTGGAGTTGGTGCTGGTGCTGGAGTTGGAACGACTGGTGTTTGAACGGGTGCTGGTATTGGTGCTGGGGTTGGAGATACTGCTGGAGTTGGAGTAGATATTCCTATATCATCATCAGGTACCTTGCTTTCCTCTGTTGCCTTCTGGCTTTCCTCTGTAGGTATTCTATAATAATTTGGAATTCTACTATAAATTTCATTAAAAATAGAATTAATACTTGTTTTTCCCCCATTTTTCAATAAATTAATAATATTATTAAATTTATCTAAAAAATCATCTTCAGTATTAATTTTTCCTTTAATGTTTTCATATGTAGGTAACTCATTATCTGTTTTATCTTGAATTTCAGTAAATAGAGCATTATAATCGGTTAATAAATTAGCATGGTATTTACGTATACTACAAATAATTTTATTAATAATTTTATAATCTTTTATAGTAAATCCTTCTTCCCTAGATTTACCATAATAACTTTTTAAAAACTCAAAGAAATTATGAACATAATCATAGTTTTCTTTTAATTTTTCATCAAAATTATTATTAAATTTATTTAATAATTCTCGAAAATAAAATAATATTTTATGTTGTTTATGAAGAGAATTATATACATCTATTATCGTACTCATTACAACTTTTGAAATTTCTTCAGTAAACTCATTTTCATTTTTTAGATCAATAAAAACACCGGGGTATTTATTCAAATCACATTCATTATCGACTAATTTCAATAACTCAGTAATCTCGTTTTCAGTAATTTCACTTGCTAGTTCTTCATGGAAATCATTTACAGCTTCTTTTTCATCAGATGTAATATCTGTAGTTCCTGGTGTAACATCTGTAGTTCCTGGAATATCTTCCAATTTGGGTCCATCATCGGGGATGCCCTCGGCAGAAGCGGGTGGGTTAATAGGAGTATCCTCAGCAGGAGCAGCAGGTTCAATAGGAGCATCCTCAGCAGCAGGAGTATTAGGTTCAACAGGAGTATCCTCGGCAGCAGGAGTACTATCCTCAGCAGGAGCAGCAGGAGTATCATCAGCAGCAGGAGTATCATCAGCAGCAGGAGTATCAGGTTCAATAGGAGCAACAGGAGTATCCGGCCTAATAAATTTCCATTCTACATCACTCCCAAAAACATTCTTAACCTCATCCACAGATCCTCTACCCAATATAGTAATAAATCTCTTACCAGTTGGATCAAAACCCCCAGTTAATGGCGACTCACTTAGGATCTTACTATAGTCGGTATCTGTACTCTCCCAATCTGGATTACGATCCACCGGTTTTTCTAATGTAATTCTGGCAGCATATTTAGAGAGATTTAATTTACTTTCTGTACCATCACTATCTCCTATTTTTTCTTTAAAGGCATCATCATCTATGAATGTACTTCCATACATATAGATGGGCTGCTGTTCTGCCGCCATATTTATTGAAGCTTCAGAAATAAAACGAAACACAACCGAGTACTAATCCGAAGTATATAAATCGAGTATATAAAAAATGTGCGGGATTTTAGCTTATCTTTCCAGATCTATACCCACCCGCGACACCATATCCAAAATCC
>WLEH01000119.1 GCA_009704345.1 Actinomycetota bacterium
ACTCACCGCCGGGCGCACAAACGCTCCGCTGATCAACTCCCTGGGCGCGACTCCAAACGCTAGGAGCGGGGCGGTCTACAACGACATCACACGCAGCACTGAATACCTCGCTCTCTTCGTGGAAAATCAGTTCAAGTTTGGACGCCTCAGCATCATACCCGGTTTTCGCATGGAGAGCATCTACCAAAGCATTGAGGATCATGTGCGCCTTAATAGCACCACACTGGCCCCGCTGGCTACCCGCAACCGCGAAGACACCGAGCATGTGCCACTGCTGGCCCTCGGCTTTTCTTACGAACTAACTTCCACCAACTCCCTGTACCTGAATTTCTCCCAAGGCTACAAGCCCGCCACTTATGCGGACACACTGCCCATCGACAACAATGTGGCGAACACCGACATCGATCCAGGGAACACACTAACCTATGAGCTTGGTTACCGTGGGCGTCCTTCGGAATTCATGAACTGGGATACCAGCGTGTTTTACATCGACTATGACAATCGTTTCGGCCAGACGACCGCCGGCGGCATCACCACGGTGGGCAACACTGGCCGCTCACGAAACATCGGCATCGACCTCGCCGCCGAGGTAGATCTCGTCGGCGTCATCGGTGGTGAAAAGGCGGTGAAACGCTTTGGAAATCTCGCTCTACACGGTGCCTACGAATGGCTGGATGCCGAGTTCGTCAGCGGGCCTAACACCGGCCTCGCGCCTCAGTATGCGCCGGAGCACCTGATACGTGTCGGTCTAACCTACCGCTGGCGGGAACGATTGAAGCTCTCACTGCTTCACACCTATGTCAGCGAGCACTACGCAAACGACAACAACACATTGAACTTCCAGATTCCTGCCTACAACGTCACGGACATCACGCTTGAGGCAAAGCTTTGGCGGGAAAACGTCACCTTGCTAGCTGGCTTGAACAATGTCTTCAACGAAGACTACTACAGCCGCGTGCGTGCCAACGGTGTGGATCCTGCTTGGGGCCGTAACTTTTACGCGGGCATTCGATTCACTTTCTAACAACGAGCATACCTTATCGCGCATCACTTGCAGCCGCGGGTGCCTCTGCCTCCGACTTTTCCAAAGGTTTCACGGTAGGAGTCGGCGGGCGTGCCACGAAGGCATCGAAGACCAGAACGCCCTTCAGCGCATCCACCGCGCGTTCGAGCTGCTTGTCGCCGAGGTTGGCCAACTCGAGGGCTGCAATCTCGCCGGTGCCGTGTGCGACACGCCACTTCGCGATGCGGGCCTCGTCTTCCGTGGTGAGTGCGGCGATGATGTTTGGCTCCACCCCGTTCTCGTGAATCGTGCGGTGACTTGGCGTGTAGTATTTCGCGGTGGTCAGGCGCATCGCCGCGCCATTTTTCATGGGCAGAATGGTCTGCACGCTGCCTTTGCCAAAGCTCGTCGTGCCCACCACGATGGCGCGCTTGAGATCCTGCAGCGCACCGGCGGTCAACTCGCTGGCGCTGGCGCTGCCGTGATTGATGAGCACCGCCACGGGATATTGGCGCGGCTCCTTGCCTCCACGAGGCGGGGTGCGGTAGGGCGGCGGATTTTGCGAGGCCACGCGGCCCTCCGTAGTCACGACGACCGTGCCCTCCGGCAAAAACTCACCGCAAATCTGCACCGCGCTGTCCACCAAACCTCCGGGATTGTTTCGCAAATCGAGCACCAAGGCCTTCATGCCCTGTTTTTCGAGCTGATCGAGTGCTTGGGAGAGCTCTCGGGCTGTGGGTAAATTGAACTGTGAGACACGCACATAGCCAATTGGGTGCTCACCAGCCATTTTCTGCGCCAGCAGCATCGGGTCATGCACGGAGCTTTCGGCCAGCGTCTCATGCTTCACCTTGAATTCGAGGAACTGCTTCGTGCCAGGACGACGCACGGTGAGGCGCACCTCATCGCCCACCTTGCCTCTGAGAAGCTGCATGGCCTCCGCCACGCCGACGGAGTCTGTGAGCACCTCATTGATGCGCACGAGTTGATCACCTGCCAACAAGCCTTCGCGTGCCGCGGGGCCATCGTCACGCACGGTAATGATCGTCAGTACATTCCGGCGGAGCGCGATGGTAATGCCAATGCCTTCCGACGTATCGCTCTGCTCACGCTGCATGTCCTCGAACAACGAGCGGCCCATGTACTCGCAGTGCGGATCAAGGCGGCTGAGCATGCCCTCCAGCGCCCCTTCGACGAGCTCCTCATAAGTCACATTGGACTCATCAACATAGTTTTGCCGCACCATTTCCATCGCTCGCGTGAGCATCTCGAGCTGGCGATACGCATCTTCCGGCGGCGGTTTGATAGCAGGTGTTGAGAGTGCGGGTGCTGGCTTGGACGGCGCAGGCTGTGACGCCGGTTTGGCGGGGGGGGCCGCCGTCGTAGGTGCAGGAGCAGCTGTGGGCGTCGTCGGAGCCGCCCACAGGCTCATGGGGATGGCCAGAATCGAGAGGATGGCGGATGCGCTGCGCATGATGGCACAGTGAACCGAGTCCATCGCCCGCGAAAGGGAGAAAAAAGACCGCTTACTCAGATGCGAGGGCATCGAGCAGGTATCTGCAGGGCTGGAAATGCTCGATGAGCACCTGGATCTTGCCATCGCGATGCATGCGAGCCTGCTTGATATCGAAATTCGGTGTCTTGTGGGGCGCGAAAAGGATGTCGTCGTGCGTAGCGTTCTGGTGACGTTTGAACTGCGCGGGCGTGATGTGTCCCCCAAGATGATCATCGCGGCCCGTGGCCATGTGGCAGGTGCCGAGCACTTTTTCATCTTGGATGTCCGCACCGGAGACTGGCAGCACTTGAGTGCCAAAACCGAGTTCACCCAACACACCGGTCATCGGATCATCCGCGAGTTTGGCATTGTGCGCATCGATGGTGGCCTGATGTCCCTCGATCAGCTCCGCCTTGATGATGCGACCCCCAGTGACCGTGAGCTTACCCAATGTACCGTCCTCGTATTTCAGGGGGAAGGTGCCTTCCGCGCTTGTCGGGACAAAATACACTTCACCTGCGGGCAAATTGGCAATATCAGGCGCATCACCTTGGCAGAGGCCATGGCTCTTCTGCGCCTCCTGACGGTTCAAGTCGAGATGAATGGACATGTCAGGACCGTTTTCGACGGTGAAATCGATCTCGACCCAGTCACTGCGTGTCATCGCGAGGCGTAGCTTTTCCGCGTCACGGCTCACCTCTTCATAGTCCACCGCAAGACCGGAATTTAAGATGACCTCGTTCAAACCATGCAGTGTGGCGCCTCGGAATCCGTATTGCTTGGCAAAAGCCGTCAACGGCGCGGTGGCGCTGAAGGTGGAGATGCAAAGAATGATGTCGTAGTTCGGATAAATGTCCTTTTCCAGGCTGAGCTTCCTTCCACTCATGTCCACGCAGTCGTCAGGCAGGTCGAGGTTGCTGCCCGTCGTCTGCGTGTAAGCATACATCTCGCCCCCTTTAAGCACGAGCTCATCGGCGACTCCCTTCTTCAGGCCCTGATAAAAGTAGTCATAGGCCCGCTTCTGCACCGCACGAGCTGGATTTTTCAGGAACGCATAATCCTTGGCTTCAGCGAGATCTGGAAGGTCGATCAAGATGCAGATCGTGCGGCCAAACGTTGGTTTGAAGACGGTGCCGAGAAGACGTGAAAGGTCGAACTTCGGAAACTGGCGGCCTAGGGCCGTGGACTGGATGGTGGACATGGAGGCCGTGATCATGGCAAGGAGGAATGTGCTCGCAATACGCCAGCGCCTCTCATGCAGATTCACTTCAACTCGATGTTATCAATCAAGCGCGCCGAACCCAAAAAGACTGCGATGGCGATGACCCGCAGCTCTGTGGCCTCAGTGGGTGCTTGAAGCGTCGAAGCATCAACGACCTGAACGTAGTCCACGCGGCCCAGCGGGGCCTCGACCGCGATTCGATCGAGAATGATCTGCTGCAGCACCTCGCCATCACGTTCACCGCCTTGAATGTAAGCTTCACGTGCCTTCAGCAAAGCTGCCCGCAGCACCGGAGCTTGTGCACGCTCGCTGGGAGTGAGGTAACGGTTCCGACTGCTCATGGCGAGACCGTCTGCCTCCCGCACGGTGTCGATGCCGTGAATGACGATGTTGTAATCCAGATCACGCACCATGCGGCGAATGATGGCGAGCTGCTGATAGTCTTTTTTGCCAAACACCGCCTCGTCGCACTGCACCAAGTTGAAGAGCTTGGCCACGACCGTGCACACGCCATCGAAATGCCTTGGACGGCTTGCACCGCACAGCGTTTTCGACAGGCTCGTTTCGACAACTTGGATGCTGCGGTCCGGCAGATACAACTCCTCAGCGCGCGGAGCAAAAAGGATGTCCGCGCCATTCTCGCGGCAGATCACGAAGTCTTCCTCAAGCGTGCGTGGAT
>WLEH01000012.1 GCA_009704345.1 Actinomycetota bacterium
TGTAGCGGTGCGGGTAGGGTCAACCCGGCTACTCGATAATATTGCGCTCAATTAGGGGGCAGCATGTTGCTGGCAATCGACGTTGGTAACACCAACATTGTGCTTGGACTTTACGATGGCGCAACGTTAACTAAATCCTGGCGCATAAAAACTGATGCTTATGCCACGGCCGATGAGTATGCAATTCAATTGCGTGCTTTGACTGCTAATTCACCAACCATTACTGGCATCGCGTTATGCAGCACAGTGCCTAGCGTGCTGCGCGAAATGCGCGAAATGATCAAGCGGGAATTTGCAGATATCAAGTCAGTAATTGTGGAACCAGGCATCAAAACCGGAGTTTCTATTGCTACCGACAATCCAAAAGAGGTTGGCACGGATCGAATTGTTAATTCATTAGCGGTGTTTCAACGCCATGGTGGACCTTCCATTGTTGTTGATTTTGGTACATCTACAAATCTTGATGTAGTTAATGAAGCGGGTGATTTCATCGGTGGCGCACTGGCACCCGGAATTGAAATCAGCATTGACGCACTAGCAACAAGAGCTGCGGCACTGAGAAAAATTGAGTTGGTAAAACCTAGAGCTGCCATTGGCAGAAATACGGTTGAGGCACTTCAGTCTGGTGCGTTTTATGGGTTTGCTGGCCAGGTAGATAGATTGGTGAATCAGATCATTGCTGAAGTTGGTCCGGTTAAGGCAGTAGTTGCCACCGGTGGACTCGCGAGCACAGTTGTTGAGGCCTGCACCACAATTACGCACGTTGAGCCTGACCTAACTCTCGAAGGCTTGCGTTTAGTATTCGAACGTAACTAAATCCAACCGAAGCGAGATACCGTTAGCCAATGGAAAACCGAACTGAATTAGATGAGCAAGCGCAGATCCGACTTGAGAAATTAACCAGATTTCGCGCTACTGGGGTAGACCCATATCCACACAACGCACCGCGCACAAATCTAATCTCTGAGATTCGGGAACAACACGGGCACTTAGCTGAAGATACCCAAACTGGTATCAAAGTTTCCATTACTGGTCGAGTAATGCTAAACCGTATTGCTGGAAAACTTATTTTTGCAACATTGCGCGATGGCAGTGCAGACATGCAGATCATGCTAACTGCAGATGTATCGGGTGAATCAACTCTTGATCAATGGAAAGAGTTTGTTGACTTGGGTGACCAGGTGAGCGTGACTGGTGAAGTTGTAACCACTAAACGTGGCGAACTTACTGTGAGAGCCGAAACCTGGATGCTCACCGCAAAATGCCTACACCCACTTCCAGATAAACACAAAGGCCTAGCAGATCCAGAGGCGCGAGTCAGGCAGCGTTATTTAGATTTGATCGTGCGACCTGAATCTCGACGACTAGTTAAATTGCGTAGTGATGCAGTAGCGAGCGTTCGAGAGCAATTGCGTGGCAGAGGTTTCACTGAAGTTGAAACACCAATGTTGCAGGTTATGCACGGTGGTGCAAACGCTCGACCATTTATAACTCATATAAATGCTTACGACATGAAAATGTATATGCGTATTGCGCCAGAGTTATATCTAAAGAGATTGCTGGTTGGCGGCATTGAGAAAATATTTGAGATTAACCGTAACTTCAGGAATGAAGGTGCAGATTCATCTCATAATCCAGAATTCACTATGTTGGAAATGTATGAGGCATTTGGCGATTACACCACCATGGCAGATCTAACTAAAGAACTAGTATTGAGCGCGGCAACAGCAGTTTATGGTTCAACCGTAGTTCAGCATGAGGATGAAAACGGAAACATAGTTGAACATGATTTGGCTAATGGTTGGAAATCAACTCCAGTTTGTACCGCAATTAGCGAAGCAGCGGGGGAAGAAGTTTCAGTAGACACTGATCCAGCAAAACTAAAGTCACTAGCGGCAAAGCTAGATATTGCCCTTAAGCCAGATTGGGAAAATGGCCAAATTATTTTGGAACTTTATGAGCATCTTGCTGAGGCAAAAACAGTGTTGCCAACTTTTTATACCGATTTTCCACAGTCCGTCTCTCCACTTACCAAGGCTCATCGCGAAAACAAATTACTTGCCGAAAAATGGGATTTAGTTACCTTTGGATTTGAGTTAGCAACTGGATACTCCGAACTAAATGATCCGCAAGATCAGCGAGATCGATTTGCGGCTCAACAAGCATTGGCTGCTGCTGGAGATGATGAAGCGATGCGGATGGATGAAGACTTTATTCGAGCATTGGAATACGGCATGCCACCAGCAGGTGGCCAAGGAATGGGAATTGAACGATTGCTAATGGCGTTAACTGGCAAAGGCATTCGTGACACAATTTTGTTCCCACTGGTGAAGCCAATTAATCATGACTGAAATAGCCCTTAGACCGGCAAGGACGGCAGATGTTGAATTCATTAGGTCACTAATTGGCCAGTATGCACCAGAGCGGCGCATGCTGCGAAAAGAAATAATCACGCTCTACGAAGATATTCAAGAATTTGTTATTGCTGAGATTGCTGGGAAACCAGTTGGCTATGGTGCCCTACACGTGCTTTGGGAAGATCTGGCTGAAGTTCGTAGCGTTGCTGTATTGCCGGAATTGAAGCGCACCGGTGTTGGTAGAGCCGTTGTGTTGCATCTATTGAATCGAGCACAACAGTTAGGGATTAGAAGAGTCTTCTGTTTGACTTTTGAAGTTGATTTCTTTGCAAGTTTCGGCTTTTTACCAACTGATGGACCAATTGTTGATCATGATATTTATGTCCAGATGTTGAAATCAGAAGATGAAGGTGTTGCAGAATTTCTCGATTTAGAACGAGTAAAGCCAAACACCTTAGGCAACACCCGCATGTTGTTAGTGTTACCAGAAAACTAATCAGCCAGTATTTCGCAAACCACTTGCAATACCATTTATTGTGGTAAGTAGTGCTCGGGATAACTGTGGATTGGCATCTGCGCTTCCGCGCTGCCTTGCCAATAAATCAACTTGCAACATGTGCAATGGCAATAAGTAACGATCTCGAATCCGAAGGGTTTGGGCGAGCGCTTGTTGATCAGAAAGCAATTCTTCTAAGCCTGTTACCCAGAGTACTTGCTTTACCGTTTCCTCATACTCATTGCGAATAACTCCAAAAAGTTCTTGCTCTTCTTTGTTGACTAATTTAGTTACATAGCGCTCGGCAATCACCATATCTGTCTTTGCTAGCGTCATTCGTACATTTGACAAGAAGTTAGACATAAAAGACCAGTTCTGATGCATCGCGCGGAGTTCTTCGCCAGCTCCCATTGCTCGGGCATGCGCAATTGCGCTACCCACACCAAACCACCCTGGCACAATTTGGCGGGACTGTGTCCAACCAAATACCCATGGAATAGCGCGCAAATCTTCCACTCCAGCATCTTTATTTGATCTCCGTGATGGGCGAGAACCTAAGTGCATGGCAGCTAACTGCTCAACCGGTGTTGATTGATGAAAGTATGCTGGCAAAAGTGGATGATCAAAAAGCGAACGATACTTTTTAAAAGCCGCTTCTGATATTTCATTTGCGATTGGATCCCAGCGAGACAATTCTTCGTTGGAAGTTGTTGGATCTCGATGCAGCAATGATGCATCGATGGTTGCAGCAACAAGTAATTCCAAATTTTCTTGCGCTAATTTAGGTAACAAGTACTTATCACTGATAACTTCGCCTTGCTCAGTTAACTTAATCTGTCCGTCAAGTACGCCAGCTGCTTGAGACATGATTGCTTCATAAGTTGGGCCACCGCCTCGCCCTACCGTGCCACCTCGGCCATGGAACAAAATCAAATTAACACCGTGCTTCGCCGCAACATCTCGAAGTTCGCGCTGGGCTTGATGAATCTGCCATTGCGAAGTGGTGATTCCAGCGTCTTTATTGCTATCCGAATAGCCCAGCATTACCTCTTGCGAATTACCACGCAGCGTAACTATTTGCCTGTATTCCTTGATAGAAAGCATCTGCTCGAGCAGTTCGCCTGCCATTTTTAATTCACGCACTGTTTCGAATAACGGCACAAAACCAACTTGAGCTCGATTAGCGCGCATATCAATCAAACCAGCTTGAGTTGCTAGATAAACAGCTGCCATCACATCATCAACACCCTTAGTCATTGAGATGATGTATGACTCAATTACATCTTCGCCATGTCGCGCTTTGATTTCAGCGATAGCTCTAAACGTATCAAAAGTTTTCGTTGCTCCCTCGGTTAGTGAAGGTAAATTCGACTTGGTTAGATTTTCAATAATCAGTCTTGTTCGTTCGGTCTCTGATGCCGACTTGTAACTTGGCAGAAATTCAGAAACTGCTTGAGCGTGCGCTGCCGCATGCTCTCTAACGTCAAGGATTGCAAGAGTGCTCCCGAACGCCGAAACAGTTCTAATCGATCGATCAATTGATCCCGTTGCCGCTAATGACTTAGTAGCAACGAGGGATCGTTGCAAAATTTGAAGATCAGCAATTACATCTTGAAAAGTTCGGTAATCAGTTCTGCCATCTAATTCGGAATTGCTCGACAACTTATCAAGAGTTAATTCTAACTTCTTTCGCATCACCATGGTTTTGAGTCGATACGGTTCCTCGGCATTCAGACGGCGGTAACGATTCTCAATTGCTAGGTTCTCCAAGTCAGCAGCTAGGGAATTCAATAATTCTGAAGTATTTGTACTTAATCTTTCACTTAAACTCAATTGATCAGATAAGCGTTTAATGATTCGATCAAATTCTGAAATTGCTGTGCGACGAGCAATTTCAACTACTTCTCTGGTGGTATCTGGCGTAACGAATGGATTACCATCGCGATCTCCACCAATCCAACTACCGATAGATAAGGGTTGATTGGTGGCCGGAATTTCAACATTAAGTGCCTGAGCGGTGGTCTTCAGTTCATCCAATACTTCAGTTAATGGACCTTTGGTTAATGCATCAAAGTAGAACAAGATATTTCTGGCTTCATCTAAAACTTCCGGCTTTTCCAATCGAAGCTCATCGGTCTGCCACAGCAAATCGATTGTTTCAGCTAATCGTTGTTGTCGTGTTGCTGACTCAGGCAGTTCAAGTAGATTTGCAATGAAGCGCAACTTCACCAATATGGTTCTACGAGTTGCTTCGGTTGGATGTGCGGTAAACACCGGTCGAACTTTTAATCGGGAAAAAGTTTGTTGAACCAACTCATGTGGCAGATTGGCTAATTTAATTCGATGTTCAACTCGTTTGAGCCAGCCGCCATACTCGCGGCGAGCAGCTGTTAAGGCGGCTGCGCGATGAACCTGTTCGGCCATGTTTGCTAAATGAAAGTAAAGTGAGAATGCGCGAGCCAATGGAATAGCAGTCTCTGCTGGCTCATGTGACAGAAAGTCAAAAACTTTTTCGGGTTGTTCTGCCGATAGCGAACGAACAACTTCGACTTTGTCATAGAGATCTTGACCGGCATGACGAATTAGTGTTTCACCCAACATTCGCCCCAGCATGCGGATATCTGCACGCAGCGCGTCAGATTGCGCGATTGCCGCACCAATAGTTAACTCGGAGGGCGCGCCGGCTAGGTTCGGGGTGTTCATCAGGGGTAAGCCTAGGCGTAGGGGGCAGGGGTGCCCCTCGGTCGTGGAAAATAGGTTTTGCGCCTACTATCTAGGCATAGAAATAGCGCAGGAGCTGCCCAATGTTTGAACGATTTACAGATCGAGCCCGTCGAGTGGTCGTGCTTGCCCAAGAAGAGGCACGTATGTTGAACCACAACTACATCGGCACCGAGCACATTCTGTTGGGATTGATTCATGAAGGTGAAGGCGTTGCCGCTAAGTCATTAGAGAGTTTGGAAATTCGACTTGAGCAAGTTCGAGCACAAGTTGAAGAAATAATTGGTCCTGGACAACAAGCGCCAAGTGGACACATTCCATTTACGCCTCGTGCAAAAAAGGTTTTGGAATTGTCACTGCGCGAAGCCTTGCAGTTAGGACATAACTACATCGGCACCGAGCACATTTTGCTTGGCCTAATTCGCGAAGGTGAAGGCGTTGCTGCACAAGTTTTAGTAAAGCTTGGCGCAGATCTACACCGCGTTCGTCAGCAAGTCATTCAATTGTTAAGTGGTTATCAAGGAAAAGAGCCAGCCACTTCGGGTGGTCCAACTGAAGGAACACCATCAACTTCTTTGGTGCTGGATCAATTTGGTCGCAACTTAACTCAAGCTGCACGCGAAGGTTCGTTAGATCCAGTTATTGGTCGCGAAAAAGAAATTGAACGAGTGATGCAAGTGCTCTCTCGCCGAACAAAAAACAATCCAGTATTGATTGGTGAGCCAGGCGTTGGTAAAACTGCAGTTGTAGAAGGCTTAGCTCAAAATGTAGTTCGTGGCGAGGTGCCTGAAACACTTAAAGACAAGCAGATCTACTCCCTTGATCTTGGTGCATTAGTTGCAGGTTCTAGATACCGCGGCGACTTTGAAGAGCGACTAAAGAAGGTTTTGAAAGAGATCAGAACTCGCGGTGACATCATTTTGTTTATTGATGAAATTCACACTTTGGTTGGTGCCGGTGCTGCTGAAGGCGCAATTGATGCGGCAAGCATTCTTAAGCCAATGCTGGCTCGCGGTGAACTCCAAACTATTGGTGCGACAACACTAGATGAATATCGCAAACACATTGAAAAAGATGCGGCCCTTGAGCGACGTTTCCAGCCAATCCAAGTTGCTGAGCCATCACTTGCGCACAGTATTGAAATTCTTAAGGGATTGCGTGATCGTTACGAAACGCATCACCGAGTGACCATTACTGATGCTGCCCTTGTTGCAGCAGCAACATTGGCTGATCGGTATATCAATGATCGATTCCTGCCAGACAAAGCAATCGATCTAATTGATGAAGCTGGTTCTAGATTGCGTATTCGTCGCATGACCGCGCCACCAGATCTTCGCGAATTCGATACTCGAATTTCAGATGCCCGCCGGGAAAAGGAAAGTGCAATTGATGCTCAAGACTTTGAAAAAGCTGCATCACTTCGGGATAAAGAGAAGCAGTTAATTGCAGCTAAAGCTGAGCGAGAGCGCGAGTGGAAGTCTGGCGACCTTGATGTGGTGGCTGAAGTGGATGAAGAGTTAATTGCTGAGGTGCTCGCAACTGCTACTGGAATTCCAATTGTTAAGTTAACTGAAGAAGAGTCACAGCGTTTAATGCGAATGGAAGACGAACTTCACAAGCGAGTAATTGGTCAGAACGATGCCATCACCGCCCTGAGCAAAGCAATTCGTCGAACACGTGCTGGACTTAAGGATCCAAAGCGTCCAGGTGGGTCCTTTATCTTCGCTGGACCTTCTGGTGTTGGAAAGACTGAGTTGAGCAAGGCTCTTTCTGAATTCCTGTTTGGCGATGAGTCATCATTGATTCAGTTGGATATGAGTGAATACTCTGAGAAGCACACTGTTTCGAGACTGTTTGGCTCGCCACCAGGATATGTTGGCTACGAAGAGGGTGGCCAGTTAACTGAGAAAGTTCGCCGACGTCCATTCTCAGTAGTGCTATTTGATGAAATTGAAAAAGCACACCCAGATATCTTCAACTCATTGTTGCAGATTTTGGAAGATGGTCGATTGACTGATGCCCAAGGTCGAGTAGTTGATTTCAAGAACACTGTAATCATCATGACTACAAACCTAGGTTCACGCGACATCATGAAGGGTGCCGGCTTGGGCTTCGCGAACGTAAATGATGATAAGTCAAACTATGATCGGATGAAGCTAAAAGTCAATGAAGAACTTAAGCAGCATTTCCGACCTGAATTCCTGAACCGAATTGACGACATTGTCGTCTTCCATCAGTTAACTGAAGCTGAAATTGTCAACATAGTTGATTTGATGTTAGCAAAGGTTGATGAGCGCTTGAAAGATAAAGACATGGGCTTGGAGTTAACTCCAGCTGCAAAGGCGCTCTTGGCAAAGAAGGGTTATGACCCGTTGCTTGGTGCAAGACCACTTCGACGAACTGTGCAACGTGAGATCGAAGATGTCTTGAGCGAGAAGATTTTGTTCAGTGAGTTAGTGCCTGGTCAGCTAGTAATAGTTGATGTGCAAGGTGAGGGTGATGATGCTGCCTTTACTTTCGCTGGCACTGCCAAAGGCGAGTTACCTGATGTTCCCCCAGTGGAGCCAGCTGGTAGTTCTGCTGAATAATTAGCGAACTTACAAACCCCCAACTTGGATCCGAAGTTGGGGGTTTGTTATTTAGAAAGTTGATTTAAAACATTTATCGCATCGGCTAGGTCATCTACCTGATGAACCTTTAATTTTCCGCTATAAGTTGTTCCGGCTGGCACAATTGCATGCGACATACCAAGTCGCTCAGCTTCAGATAGGCGGCGATTCACATTTGTAGCGCGGCGAATTTCTCCAGTTAAGCCAATCTCTCCGATAGCAACCACGGTTGGATCAATTGGTTTCTCTTTTGCCGCACTTGCGATACTCAACGCAATTGCAAGATCAGCGGCCGGTTCCACAATTTTTAATCCGCCAACTGTTGCAACATAACAGTCATCTTTAGCAACCTTGATACCAGCTTTTCGCTCTAACACGGCGAGCACCATTGATACCCGAGATGAATCAACTCCGCTGGTTGCCCGGCGTGGTGAGACTAATGATGACGTTGCAACAAGTGCTTGCAATTCAGTTATTAACGGCCGCTGACCTTCCATGCTCACGGTTAAACAGGTGCCAGCAATGGGTTGTTTGCGACTAGTGCGGAATAACTCGCTGGGATCTTTAACTTCTACTAAGCCAGATTCTGCTAAGTCAAAGCAACCAATTTCATCAGTTGCACCATATCTATTTTTAACAGAGCGCAGTATTCGCAAACTGGTATGCCGATCGCCATCGAAATTAAGTACTACGTCAACAATATGCTCAAGCATGCGAGGACCGGCAATAGTTCCTTCCTTAGTGACATGGCCAACCAAAATTATTGCAGTTTGGGAGCGCTTAGCTGCACTAATCAATGCTGCTGCAGATTCGCGTACTTGCGCGACACCACCAGCAGCACCATCTAATTCGCTCGAAGAGATAGTTTGAATTGAATCGACAATTACTAACTTTGGCTGATGATGTTCAATTAGTCCTAAAATTGTTGCCAGATCCGTTTCAGCCGCTAAATAAAGTCGATCATGAACGGCAGCAATTCGCTCCGCCCGCAGTTTTACTTGCGCTGCAGATTCTTCAGCAGATAAATACAGTGAATCACCAACAGATTTTGCCCAAGCAGCAGCAACTTCCAATAACAGTGTTGATTTACCAATTCCAGGTTCGCCGGCTAGCAAAATAACTGAGCCAGGCACTATTCCGCCGCCAAGCACTCGGTCAAGTTCAGCAATCTGAGTGGAAGTTTTATTTGCTTCCATAATTTGGGTGTCAGTAATTGGAACTGCGTATTGCGTTAATTTAACCGGTTGCGTGCTGCCTAACGTTCGGCCAGCTTCGATCAGGGTTGACCAAGCCTGGCATTCACCACAGCGGCCCACCCACTTTGCTGACTCCCAGCCACATTCAGTGCATTTGAATAGCGATTTTGTCTTTGCCACGGGAGCAGACTACTTGCGCTCCCAGACAGCTGTCGCTGGATGAAGTGGAATTAACTTCCGCCCCTTATTGTCACGCACCGACTCAATCGCCGCCTCATGAGCTTTGCAGTGTTCTACCAAGATGTCATAGGCCTTTTGGCTCATTAACTTAATCAAGGTATAGCGCTCAGAAACATAAACTGGTTCGGCTGCATTATGAGCCTCAGGATTGCTAGAGCAATACCAATTCAGCTCAACGCCGCCCTCGCCCCAACTGCGACGATCATACTCAGTGATTAGCACAATCAACTGTTCAGTTTTGTCTTCAAATTTACGGCGTTCATAATCACGGCGAATTGGTAGTTGCCAACACACCTCTGGTTTTAAATCTGCTGGCTGTTCGCCAATTCGCAGTGCAAGCCGATGAAACGCACAACCATCACCACCTTCAAAGCCTGGACGATTCAAAAAAATACAGGCGCCATCCACTACTTTAGTTTTGTCGGCACCATCTTCTTTCTCGGTCCAACCTTTTTTAATTCCAATCTCTCGGTGCTGCCAATCTTCATCAGATAACTTTGCAACCCACTTCTTTACATTTTTGTGGTCTGCTTTTTCGGAGAAGTGCGCACCATGAGTGCAGCAGCCATCATTTGGTCTGCCTTTTTCAATTCCTTTACAGCCGCGCCCATAAATACAGTTCCATTTTGAGGTTAGCCAGGTTAAGTCAATGCGATAGATCTGTAATGGCTCATCGGGGTCTTGAAATTCCACCCAATGTCGCGGCGCGGTCAGCGAAGTTTCTTTCACAGGGAATAGCCTAGACAGGGAGTACCGTCAGCCTATGCGGCTGGGCGTGTTGGACATAGGAAGCAATACTGTGCACCTTTTGGTGTGCGATGTTGCGCCAGGTGCTGCGCCACTTCCCGCATTCTCAATTAAGGAGCCGTTAGGACTAATCCGACATTTAACGGATGAAGGTGCTTTTGATGCCAAGATGGCAAATCACTTAAACGAGGTAATTTCTGAACTAACTACAGCTGCAAAATCAAATGGTTGTCGCGAAATTTTGGCTTTTGCTACCAGCGCAATTAGAGAAGCATCAAATGGTCAAGAAGTTTTGGATCAAGTCAGTAGTAAAACCAAACAAAAAATTTCTGTGCTCTCGGGTGCAGATGAGGCGCGTTTAACCTTTTTGGCAACTAGACGTTGGTTTGGTTGGTCTAGCGGCACGTTATTGAATTTAGATATCGGCGGCGGCTCGTTTGAGTTAGCAATTGGGGGAGGTGAACTGCCTGACACGGCATTATCCCTACCACTTGGTGCGGGTCGATTAACTAGAGATTTTAAGTTAAGCGATCCTCCAACTGCGAAACAACTAAATGCACTAAACGAATATGTTTATGATCAAATTGAGAATGTAATTGATAAAATTACAACCGAGAATGGTGCTGATCATGTGGTTGGTACCAGTAAAACTTTTCGATCATTGGCCCGAATCGCTGGCGCCGCACCCAGTGCTGCCGGACCATTTGTGAAGCGACTATTACCTGCTGACAAATTAGCAAGTATTGCGACAAGAATTTCATCAATGAGTGTGCAGCAGCGAACTACGTTGCCTGGAGTGAGTAAAGCTCGGGCCACCCAACTAGCCGCTGGTGCCATGGTGGCAGCGGCCGCGGTAGATTTGCTTGATATCGAGGAGATTGAGATCAGCCCATGGGCGCTGCGAGAGGGAATCTTGCTTCGCCATATTGATTCACTGAGTTGAACGGAGCGCAGATGCGAAACGTAGTTGTAATAGGTGTGGGTGCGATGGGTACCGCGCTAATTGCTGCTGCCAAATCCGCGGACGCCCAATTACAAATCTCAGTTTCTGACAAAGATGAAACTAAAGTTAGTGCTGCAACGAAATCACTTAATGTTGCAATAGCAGATGACCGCGCAATTACATCCGCTGAATTGATTGTGATTGCGGTTAAACCGCAAGACATTGCCAATGTGCTCACTGAATTAAATCCAAGATTGAATAAGTCGCAAACTGTTTTATCTATTGCAGCCGGAGTGACGTTAGCTAAATTGGTTCAACTTGTGCCAAACGCGACAACGGTGAGATGCATGCCCAATACCCCAGCACTAGTTGGTAA
>WLEH01000120.1 GCA_009704345.1 Actinomycetota bacterium
ACCACGAATCGTAGCGTCGTATCTTCCATCACGGATCTGATGATACATCATCAACTCCGTTATGTTCTGCTCGATCGCACTATTATCCGCGTATCCCTCGTTCCATTTGTACAGAATCAAAGGATTGTACTCGTTGTTACGAACAGATTCGCGGAAATTCATGTACGCAGTGTTGTCTTTTGAACGGTAGATCGCCGTGATGCGCACCGGTTTGAATATGCGCGTGTAGTGCGCACCATCGCCGAGCATATGCTCTTTCAGTCGCGCATTTAGACGCGAAGTCTGGCCGACGTATCTGCGACCATCCTCACAGTCCAGGACGTAAATCCAGAAGTTCGATGTCTGATGCTCTGTCATGATAGTCACACAATGTATGATCGCTACCCGATTTTATCGCTTGATAACCGCTTATCTTTCTATAAAGATATCTATAGGTTTCTCTATAGATCGATAGGAGATTCAATTTTTATATCTACGCACCTCACGCGCATAAAAAATATTGATTGTGGAGATATCTGGATGGAGATACATGCTACATTCTATAAAGTTGCACCGTGTGCGACAAGAAGCTCTCGAATTTCTCTCTTTCTTTCCATTGTTATCTGTATTCCTGGTAGAGCGGGCGAACCCCATGGCGATAACATTCCTGTTTCCAGTACTCCTATCTCTTGTGATGCGTAATATAGTGGAGTTCGGTCGTTTAGATCTAACTCATTCATTTTTGCGCCATTTTCGATCAGAAGGGCGCACATGTCGAGATTTATGTTCTGGACAGCCTTGTGTAAGACGGTGGTCTTAGTGAGTGTAGTCGCGCCGTGTTCACGGATATTCGCGCCTCTTTCTAGAAGAAGTCGGACGATGTCAATCTGATTCTTATCTACAGCAACGACGATCGCGGGAGAATCCATGTAGTATTCATTGATGCTAGCGGCACCACCATTGTCCAGGATAAGACGACAAATATCGGTATCTACGGCATAGCATGCGCTTATTAGAGGTGTATTATTTTGCCTGCCTTTCTTGTTGACATCGGCACCTAGTTCGATCAGAAGTCGGCAGACTTCGATCTTTTTTTTCTCGACCGCGTGGATGAGTAGAGTTTTACCGTCATAGAACGGTGTATTCACGTCTGGAATCGCTGAAAACTCCTCTCGAATTCTCTCGATAGATTCGGATTCTATTAGGTCGAAGAGGCTCTTGCTGTTCGTATCCGAGGCGTCTGGTTCTGCCATACCTTGTAGATATGTTCTCATCAGGGCCAGGCGGGCTAACTGGTCGTCCGTACAGCCTTCCGTGGGCACTATGTCGACTAATCCGGTGATAATAGACGAAATGGCGTTGGCGGTGGAGACATTACTACCATCGGCGAAAGCCTGGCCGAGGTCACGGATATCAAATGCAGGTTCACTGCCGTTTTCTGTTGACTGAGCGGCACCCATGATTTTTTCGGTGGTTACTGTTGTGCTACTGCGAGTGCTGTTAGTGGTTTAGCTTTATTAAAAATGAAAAAATTTATAGTCAATTTTTTGGTGTATTCAGATATGAATGGTGTATTCATCATATAAACTATATGTACTACGGCCACAGATTTAGTCATCGGCCACGTAGAGCGCAAGAAGACTAGATCGTCTATCAAATGTGACAGTTTCATCAAAGTCTTTTTCTATAAATTTCTGTACTTTCGCGAAATATTCTGAGTGCTTCCACATACCACTATATGGTCTACCGTTGAAAAGAAGATTGAGATTTATTTCTGTTATTCTCGCGCCATACTGACGGAATAGGCAATAGGTGTCGTGGTATTTTTTATCGTCTACGATATCTCCGCCGGTAACAAGAAGATGTAGCGGAAAGGAATTATAGTGTAATTCACCGCTAATAAAATGTAAGTACGCTCCATTTTCTAGAAGTAACCTACATGTATTGAAATCTCCGCCCGCAGAAATTTCAGTTAGTGCCGTAGAACCAGAGGTATCCACCGTATTTACGTCTGCCCCGTATTTCAATAGAAGATTACATATAACATAACGTTTGTGATCAAGATCGCGAGCTTTTTTGCCGAACAACATCGCAGCAATTAGAGGAGTTATGTTCCGCTTATTGGTCTGATGCACCGATGCTCCGAGTCTTATGAACAACTCACATAGTCTTGGATGATGATGATATGCCGCCTTCATTAGAGCAGTCCAATTACCCGCACCCGGTTTATTTACATCGGCGCCGCTACGAAGTAATAGCATACACATCTCCTCGGCATCATCTTCATAATACTGCGAGGCCGCCGCGGCTAAACACGAACACGAAATCTCGGACTTTGGACCTAGTCCATTAGGATTTGCTCCATGTTCTAATAGAACACTCATTATTTTTAGCGTAGTTGGCTTATCAATTCCTTCTGAAGAACAGATATAATATAACGAGTTATCGTTGGCATCCGCGCCATTTTCGAGCAATATCTTACATTTGGTATATAATCCTCTGCGCACCGCGAATTCTAGAGGAGTGAATCCGGTGTAATGTTTTACATTAGGATTCGCGCCAAATTTCAGTAATAATGCGCAGATCTGATCGGTGCTAGTTAGTATCGCCTCTATTATTGGCGTGGTTATTCCGGATGGCATGTTACATATAATGTACTCATTCACATTATACCCGCTTTCTAGAAGAGTATTACACTCTCCTATGGCGCAACTTTTTATGAAATCAATTAGGATTGACATTTTTCTCCGGTATTTATCCTGGTACTTATCCCGAGATATTCTCCTCAATTTTAGTATTTTTATAATTTTAGTATTGTTACTACCGTTACCTCTATTACTCTTATCACTGTAACTACCGTTACCACTGTAACTACCGTTATCACTGTAACTACCGTTACCACTGTAACTACCGTTATCACTGTAACTACCGTTACCACTGTAACTACCGTTATCACTGTCACTACCGTTACCACCGCGAATTCTACAGAAAGTATCTCTCCTCTATGAACATTGATAACAGGGGTGCGCGGCGTTTGAACGTCTCTCTGTCCGCGATTTCGGTATCAATTAGCTCCACTATGTCATCGTGTTCTCTCCATGTGGTCAACGTTCTACTAAGTGGTGTGTGGGTTTCCATTATAGGACTCGCGCCATAGTTAATAAGCAGTCTACAGATATGAGCATTACCACGAAAAGCCGACCAGTGAAGTGCGGTTTCGCCGTCTATTGTAGATAGATCGACCCTCGCACCACGGTTCAATAGAGTCTCGCAGATCTCGGGAATATTGTACTCACAGGCATTGATTAGAGGTGTATATCCATTACAACACTGCGCATTGATATCCGCACCATAGTCTAGAAGTAGATTACATACCGCAGCGCCATTGTGACGATTAATGGCGGCGAGATGTAATGCGGTCTGGTTCTTCCATCCCACGGTGGTTAGACTATTAACATCGCAACCGGCTTTCAGGAATAGACGAGTTAGTTCAGTGGCGCCTCCCACCGGAGCGCGGGCAGCATAGTGGAGTAGCGACCACCCGTTTTTGGATTTAATAGTAATATCGGCGCCATGGCGTAATAGTAGATCGCATACTTCGATATGGTGCCCCCAGGCTGCCATAATAATTGGCGAACATCGATTCTCATTTTCTATAGCATTGATATTCGCACCTTTTTCGACCAGAAGTCGGCAGATTTCGTAGTGACCTCGGTGGGCTGCTACATGTAGTGGTGTTTGACCTATTTTATCTTGCGTGTTTACATCCGCGCCACGATCCAATAGTAGCTGACATATTTCGAGATAACCGAAGCCGCTTGCTCTATTGAGAGCGTCGGCACCTATCGCATCTTTGATGTTAATATCCGCGCGATATTCCAGTAGTAGCCGGAAGATTTTTAGATGGCCATATGTGGATGCGGTTATTAGAGGTGTGAACCCGTTAGTACCTATCATGTTTACATCCGCGCCGGCTTCTAGAAATGCTCGGCAGGCGTCGATGTCTCCTCTCTGAGTGAGCTGGATGAGATCCATTGTATGGCGGTGGTAGTGGTGAAGTTTCTATATGAATGACGATCGATTTTAACTTGGATATGTGGGTGTAGTGGTATGTGTCTGAATAAAAAATATTTGAGATTCCATGTGATATTCTAGTAGTTGTTGGGATGGCGGCACTATTAGTTTGGGTTATAGGAAGGAGGTACGTTTTTTACCCGGATGAATGATGGATACTCGACAACGGTTCTCAATAATGTATGTGGAAGTACTTTTTGAAATTGCAGCGGAAGATCTACAACAGACTCTCGAAGAGATCTACGAAGAAATACTGCGGATCCTACTATTGCGGCTGCGATTCCAATTGTGACTCCGCCCATAATTAGTGCTAG
>WLEH01000121.1 GCA_009704345.1 Actinomycetota bacterium
CACAACGTTCGCACTGGGATATTTAGTTCATCGCACCAATACAAGAATTCAAGTATCTTTTTAGCACCAGCAGCATGGCCAGATTTTGAGTTAGTACCTTTGCCAGATGCCCAACGGCGATTTCCATCCAAAATCACACCCACATGTTGTGGCAGCTGCTTACCTTTGAGTTCTGAAACCAACTGAGTTTCATACACCTTGTAAAGAAAATTCTTTAACAGCATTTATTCAGCGCTTTGATCACGGTCGTTCAGTTTTTTGAGTCTCTTAGTTAATGATCTACCTAGAATAAAAATCCCAATTGCCAAGCCTGTCACAATTATCCCCCAGTAAACGCCGGGAGTTGCAGCCATGTCAGCTTCGGTCAAGACATCCATGATCAGCCTCGCAGTCCAGTGAATAAATCATCTTCGGGTAACGTTACTCCTACGTTGTCTACTGCTAATTCATAGTCCTCAGTTGGCCAGATTTCCCGCTCCACATCTCGCGGAAAGGCGAACCAAAGGCCTTCTGGATCGATCTGCGTGGCATGTGCCTTGAGTGCCAAATCCCGCTTGTCAAAAAAATCAGCACAATTAACTCTGGTAGTAACTCGACTAGGACCGCGTTCCCAATCTTTCAACCAATCCGTAAATGGGCTTTCCATATTCGCTGCCAAGATTGCTTCATGCATTGTTAAAACGCGTTCATAACTAAAGTTTTGGTGATAATAGATTTTTGGCACTTGCCAGGTTGGTATTGGACTTGGATAACTTGGATCTGCTGCTTTCTCATAAGCAAACATTGTTATCTCGTGGGTACGAATATGGTCTGGATGCGGATAGCCACCATTCTCATCATAAGTAAGAACCACGTGGGGCCGAAACTCGCGAAATATTTCAATTAACTTAGCACTTGCAGTTGCAAGATCTTGTGCCGCAAAACTATCTGCTGGCACTGGTGGCTTGGGATCACCTTCGGGATAACCGCTATCAATAAAACCTAACCAAACATGATCGCAGCCCAATACCTGCTGAGCCGCTGCCATTTCAGCTTTGCGGATTTGAGCCAACTCAACATCATCAGGCATTACAAACTTTTCATTCAAAATGTCGCCGCGCTCACCACCTGTTGCGGTAACGATCAAAACTGAAGCACCTTCTGCTACGTACTTTGCAACCGTGGCAGCACCTTTACTGGATTCATCATCTGGATGGGCATGGACTGCTAATAAGCGCAAGGGTTGGGTCACGGCACATAGTTTGGCAGTAACCTTGGTTCAAGTAAGCAAGGACACCAATGCCGTTATCGAAAGCTCAATGGGAGCAACTGCCACCAGATGTTAAAGCCCGCTACCCCAAACCTGGCTCAAATCTCGGACTATGGCTCGTTGGCGCGTTGGCGATTGTCACGGTTTCAGCATTTGTTGGATTGGGTTTTAGTAAATATGTCGATTTACCGGCAACTGGAAAATTAACTGGGTTTGAAATTCCCAACGAATCAGTTGTTATCACTAGGTTTGAGGTCAATCGTGATCCAGGAACCCGCGTCACCTGTGCACTGCGAGCTCAAGATGATCGCCGAGTCGATGTGGGATATGCCTGGGTTGAGATTGTGCCAAGCGATGAACGGGTGAGCGCGCTTAGTTATCCGCTTGCCACTAGATCGCTTGCGGTATTAGTTGAGATATTGGGCTGCAGCGCTGGCACTGAAGTAACTGGCGTCCCGCTCCCTCAGGTAGAACCTGGCACTGAGCTACCAGAGCAACCTGCACCTGGCCGAAAACCGCCAAACTTGTAACCTTGCGTCTTATGAACGAGATTCATTGGCTAACCCAAGAAGCATATGACCGACTGCAGGCTGAATTAGTCGAGCGCGAAACTGAGGGCCGAGCTGAACTAACTAAACGTATTGAATTAGCCCGCGAAGAAGGGGATCTCAAAGAAAACGCTGGTTACCACGCTGCGAAAGATGAGCAAGGAAAGAATGAAGCTCGGATTCGGCAAATCCGCCATCTCTTAGACCACGCCCAGATTGGCACACCAGATGTTGGTGAAGGTGTTGCGCATATCGGTCAGGTGATCACGGTGGAGTTCGCTGATGGGGACAGCGAGACATTTCTATTAGGGTCACGCGAGGAAGCAGCACATGCCACTATTGAAGTGCTCTCACCAACCTCGCCACTAGGTGCTGCAGTGCTTAACCACGAAGTGGGCAGCAAAATTAGCTATCAACTACCTAATGGCAAAGACATAACTGTCACCATTACAGATGTCAGGCCTTACGCCTAACTAAAAGAGTAAGATAACGGCAACAAATAGAGAGCCGTAATTGTCCAGTAAAGCAAAATCCGCAGGTAGCATAAGAGACCTACCACCGGCTATTTGGGTTTTATCTTCCATTGCATTCTCCGTTGCTCTTGGTTTTGGCATTGTTGCTCCTGCTATTCCACTTTTTGCCAGATCGTTTGGCGTAACGGCATTTGCCGCAAGCACGGTAGTTTCAATATTTGCGCTAACTCGATTGATCTCCTCACCAATTAGCGGTCTTTTAATTGAAAGAGTTGGCGAACGCGTCGTGCTGTCTTCTGGCTTGGTAATTGTTGCGGTGACCACTGGTTTTGCCGGCGCATCAGATGATTTCTTTCAATTATTACTCTTGCGCGGCTTAAGTGGATTTGGTTCTGCCATGTTCACTGTGTCCGCAATGTCATTAGTTGTTCGATTAGCACCACGGGATTTACGTGCCCGAGCAACTAGCGTTTATCAAGGTGGCTTTTTAGCTGGCACATTATTTGGACCTGCGCTTGGTGCTGCAGTATTGGGAATTTCAATTCGGGCGCCGTTTTATTCTTATTCCATCACTGTTGCAATTGCTGCCCTAATTGCCGCAGTATTTTTATCAGGTGCGCGCACCGCCCAACCGCTGGAGAGCGAAGCTCAACCCACCACTTCTTCTAATTTGCGATTAGTTGATGGTTTTCGTCATGCCGGTTATCGAGCTGCCTTTACTGTTTCCTTCACAATTGGTTTCACCATATTTGGCTTGCGCGCAGCCGCAGTGCCGTTGTACGTCACCGAAGAGTTGCTAGCTGCTGCCAGCTTGGTGGCGTATGGCTTTTTTGTTGGATCTCTGGCTCAAATTGCAATTTTGTTGCCAGCTGGCAAATATGCCGATACTCGAGGCCGCCGCGAAGCGATGGTAATTGGTTCGGTGCTGGCAGTGATCTCAGCGGTATTGCTAATGAGTTGGCAATCGCCAGTTGGCTACTTAGTAAGCATGGGAGTTGGCGGATTTGCTGGATCATTCTTAAGTTCAACACCAGCTGCAATTGTGGGAGATGTAGTAGAAGGTCGACGCCGCGGACCGCTACTGGCAGCATTTCAGATGGCCGCTGATGTCGGTGGTATCACCGGTCCGCTAGTTGCCGGTCTGATGATTGATGGCTATGGCTTCACGGCAACATTTGCAATTGGCGTAGTGGCAACTGTAATTTCCTTGATTGTCACACTGCTGATGCCAAAGAAATACAAACCAACCGCAGTTGCGTAATTGCATATTTCATAGCAAAGTTCGCAAATGAGTATTTTTAGTCGCCCAGTGACCATGCCCTCTGCTGCATCGGCGCTGCCAGGCCGAAGCAGTTACAGCTATCCCATCCCAGCAACTCATCGAGTGCTTGGCACTGCGTTGCAGGCACCATATCCAGCGGGTTATGAAGTTGCTTACTTTGGTATGGGGTGCTTCTGGGGTGTGGAACGATTGTTCTGGCAGCTACCTGGGATCCACACCACCGCAGCTGGTTATCAAGGTGGATTCACTACTTACCCCAACTACGAAGAAGTTTGCACTGGCCGCACGGGTCATGCGGAAACTGTTTTAGTGGTGTTTGATCCAACTAAAATTAGTTACCAAGATCTGCTGATTAAGTTTTGGGAAGAACATGATCCAACGAGTGGAATGCGTCAAGGTAATGATGTTGGCACGCAATATCGCTCAACTATCTATACCACTTCTACGCAACAATTGGAATTGGCGCAAACATCAAAGTTGACTTATCAAAATTCACTAGCCAATTCCGGCTTGGGCGAGATCACAACTGAAATCATGGCAGCACCAGAGTTCTACTTTGCTGAGGAATATCATCAGCAATACTTAGATCGAGTGCCAAATGGTTATTGCGGCCTAAAAGGTACTGGCGTTCGCTGCATCTAATGGTGCCCTCGATGGGACTCGAACCCATACTGGAGCGGGTTTAAGCCGCTTGCCTCTGCCATTGGGCTACGAGGGCAATTCCAAGGGCATACTCTAGATAGGCCGCGCTGCTGCCAGTTAGATGGTGGGAATAAAGCACAAAATC
>WLEH01000122.1 GCA_009704345.1 Actinomycetota bacterium
ATTGCTAAACAATCCAATGGGACTGATACCATTATATTGGAAGGATTTAATGTAAATTTAAATACTCCCACTCATGTATTAATACAACAAACGGGGTCAAACTTTCAATTATATGTAAATGGAACTTTGGCAGGCTCGGATACACTTGCTTCTGGAAATATACAAAATCAAGCAGATATCTTTTTAGGATCGTTAGGAATAGATGCAACTACAGGTAATGGATTACAAGGGTTTAGAGGGGAGATAGATGAATTCTTAATGTTTTCAAAAGCATTAACTGCTTCTGAAATTTTACAATTAAGTTCAACAAATTCTCTTGATTTGATGGTAACCAATAATAATTCTGTTGGGAATGTATTTTATGGTCAAGGAATGATAGTTATATCAGATCCTAGACCGAAATATGGTACTATTACCACAAAACTTTTCAATGACAGATTATACAATACAGTAACACAAACTACACAGTCCGCTACATTATCAACATTGGAATTTTCATATAATTCAACAGTTACTCTGTATGAACATGAATATATATGTAGAATAAAACAAGACGAATTCAATTTTACTGCAAATCCAACTATTCGCCAAAACAACGATGCAAACTCAGAACTTCCAAAAAGCTTTGTCAGTAACAGCGAATTTTCTCCTTATGTAACAACAGTTGGATTGTATAATAAAAATGGAGAACTAGTTGCTATTGGCAAATTGGCAACACCTATTAAAAAACGAGATACAGTCGACTTAAACATCATTGTACGTTTTGATACTTAATAATTTATCTAATGAAAAAGAAGTTTACAAAAAAACAAATAGCCATTAAATATGGCTTCAAGTCCGGTCTTGAAATGCAATTGGACGAATCACTTAAACAAAATGGAATAGACAGCGAATACGAAGCTCATGTTATTTCCTATGTTATTCCAGAATCCAAGCACAAATATCACCCTGACTTTCGTATTGTTAAATCTGATGGCACGGAGATTTTTTTAGAAACAAAAGGACGTTGGCTTTTGGCAGATCGAAAGAAAATGAAATTGATAAAAGAGCAATATCCAAATTTAGATATACGAATTATTTTTCAAAACGCCGATTCTAGAATTTCAAAAAACTCAAAAACAACCTACGGGCAAATTGCTACGAAATTAGGGTATGTTTGGTATGACTTTCGTAAATTGAATTTACAAGAATTACTAAAAGAATTACAGTAATACTTTTATTATTCAACAGATAATCATATATTTCAATACGATTATGAATACTGAATTAATAAAAGTTCTCAATCAAGTTTTAGGTGTTGGTAAAAAGACAGCTAAAAACAACATGGCATTTCAATGTCCGTTTTGTAATACTACAAAAAAGAAATTGGAAGTGCAGTTGATTACTAATGAAAAAGGGGAAAATTCATGGCACTGCTGGGTATGTAATACTTCAGGTAAAAAGATTACAACGCTATTCAAGCCATTAAATGTATCCCGCCATATCCTAACGGATTTATACAAAATCGTTAAGCCTAATAACAAGTATACCGATATTAATATCGACAGTATACGGAAGTCTATGACGGAAATAAAACTTCCTATGGAGTATATTCCGTTGTATAAAAAAAGCAATTCCATTGAATATAAAAATGCATTACATTATTTGTATCATACAAGAAAATTAACTTTATCTGAAATTGTAAAGTATGGTATTGGATATTGCGAAAGTGGGGAATATGCATATAAAATTATTATTCCAAGTTATGATGGCAATGGAAAATTAAATTATTTTGTAGGAAGATCTTATTACGATACATCACATAAACATAAAAACCCAGATGTATCAAAAAATATTATTCCAATGGAATTGTTTATTAATTGGCAACTTCCTATTGTTTTATGTGAAGGAGCATTTGACGCTATTGCAATACGAAGAAATGCAATTCCATTGTTTGGAAAAGTTATTCCAGAAAAATTAAAACTTAAAATTGTCGAAGAAAAAGTTAAAACTATTTACATTGCCTTAGATAAAGATGCACAGAAACAAGCCATGCAGCATGCAGAATATTTCATTAATAACGGTTGCAATGTATATTTTGTTGATTTAAATGAAAAAGATCCTGCAGAAATTGGATTTGAAATGATGTGTAAATTGATTAAAGAATCTAGACAATTAACTGAATATGATTTATTAAAAATGAAAGTATTATTATGATTGAAAAAATTGATATTGGTATTGATAAAATAAATAAAATTTATCATATCGCCGATGTACATATTCGAAATTTAAAACGACATCAGGAATACAAAACAGTATTTCAGAGAACGGTTGAGTCTATTAAATCAAGTATAGAAGAAAATGACATTATATTTCTTGCAGGAGACATTGTACACGCTAAGACGGATATGACGCCAGAGCTCGTTCAATCAGTTCAAGAATTTTTCAAAATGTTTTCTGATCTTGCGCCTGTTATTTTAATTGCAGGGAATCATGATATGAATTTAAATAACAAATCACGATTAGATGCATTAACTCCTATCGTCAATGCAATTAAACATACAAATTTACATTACATAAAGCAGTCAGGGCTTTTTCAAATTGCAGACAAACTTTTCATACATTTAGCAGTTAATGACAGACCTGCACATTATTTAACAATTTTAGAATCGGCTAAACAAATTACACACTTAGATAAAATTGTATTACATCATGGAGCTGTTGATAAAGCTTCGACTGATATAGGATTTTGCATCAGCAATGACCACGTGACATTGGAAATGTTCAATTCATGTAATCCGAAAATGGTTCTTTTAGGTGATATACATAAACCAAATCAATCTTTACAAGAATATCAAGAGGAACTCATAGAAATTGACGAATCAGAAATTTCTGCATATTTAAATGCAGGTTGGCAAATTATAACATGAGCAAAAAAATTAAACTTCAGAAAATTACACCTGCAGTAAAGTATGCAGGCAGTCTTATCCAACAAAACCATTCAGAAGCATTGAAGCATGGATATGTTGTATGGGATTCTAATAACATTGAATCAAAATTTGTTATTATTGAAAATGATTTATGTTACTATACATTAGAAGTTCAAGACGGCGTATATCAACCCATTCCAGATGAATTAAAGACGAAAACGATTCGACTTCGTATAAAATCTACAAATACATCTGCCGCAGATTTGAAGAAAATATTAACTGAAATTAAATCTTCCTATACTATTGAAGAGTATGTTTTACAAAAAGTTAATAGCAATCAAACAGGTGCAACTCGAAATACAAAAATTGCCATAGGCGATGTAAAAGATGTTGAATATCAAAATGAATTAATTGTAAAATATTTGAACAACAAATACATTTTGTCTGATGAAATGTTAGACGGAATACGTCACGTTAATCGTACAGTTAATTCTTCAATTCAAACTTCGGATGTATGTAAAAATGTATCTTGGAAGCCTATTAAATTTGAGTTTTCCAACATGTTTAGTTATGGGGAAGACAATGTAATTGACTTTACAAATTTATTTGGAGTATATGGGTTGTTTGCTCCTAATGCAAGTGGCAAATCGTCATTGTTAGATGCAATATCGTATTGCATTTTTGATAAATGCTCGAAAACTTCTAAGGCAATACATGTATTAAACAACAAGACTTCTGAGTTTGAATGTAAATTTGAATTTGAATTAGATAATAAACATTATTTCATCGAGAAACGAGGCAAAAAAGGTCGTAACGATCATGTTCGAGTCGACATCAATTTCTATTCAATAGATGCAAATGGAATTACAGAATCGCTGAATGGAAAAGAGCGAAGTGAAACCAATGAACAAATTCGTACTATATTAGGATCTTATGAAGATTTTGTATTAACGGCGCTTTCAGTACAAAACAACAATACTGGATTTATTGAAATGCAACAGCGTGAGCGAAAAGATTTACTTTCACAGTTTTTAGGAATTAATTTATTTGAAAAATTATATGAAATTGGAAATTCTGACAGTCGAGAAGTAGCAGTTTTAATAAAAGACTATCAACGAAAAGATTTCTCCACACAACTTTCCAATGCTAAACAAACTTTAAAAGAATGTAAAGTAGATAAGAAGCGTTTGGAATCTGAACGAATTGAATTGTCTACTAAAATTGATTCAGTTGCAACGAAAATGTTGGAACTTTCCAAAAAGATTATTGAATTGGATACTTCAATTACTGATATTGGTGTATTGAAAAACACACAAGCTTCTGTTAAAACAGATATTAATTCAATGAAAACAAAACGGGTTGAATTGCAAACTATCGTAGACGCTGCGACTCAAGAAAT
>WLEH01000123.1 GCA_009704345.1 Actinomycetota bacterium
AAGCATTGATCCAGTTATGGGTGGAGTTGATCGCTAATGGCAATTAATGAGCAAACTAGAGCTGAATTGCGCGAATTAATTTCGCGTTATCCAGAACCGCGCTCAGCGCTATTACCGATGTTGCATTTAGTGCAATCGGTAGATGGATACATTACCCAAGCTGGAATTGATGCATGTGCGGCAGAAGTTGGATTAACTACAGCTGAAGTTTCCGCCGTAGCATCTTTTTACACCATGTTTAAGCGGTATCCAGTTGGTAAGCACCATGTCGGAGTTTGCGTTAACTCAATGTGTGCAATGAAGGGTGGCGATGCCATCTGGAAACGCATTTCTACGGATCTAGGTGTTGGCCATGATGAAACCACTACGGATGGCCAAATCACATTAGAGCGAATTGAGTGCCAAGCTGCTTGCACGCATGCACCAGTGATGACGGTTAACTGGGAATTTATGGATGATATGGATGAGCAGAGCGCAACAAAATTGATTTCAGATTTGAAGTCTGGCGCTGATGTTAAATCAACTCGCGGACCAAGGGTGCGAACCTTTAAAGAAGTAAGTCGCAGTATCGCAGGTTTTGATGATGGTTTAGTAGATGAACCAGCAACTGACGCGGCAATGCTCGCTGGCTTGAATGCGGCAAAAAAGGCAGGTAACTAATGACAAAGTTAGTACCAAACTTAACGGCACATTGGGATGAAGCAGATTCTCATACGCTAGCTGGCTATCAACGCCATGGCGGTTACAGTGCACTAAAGAAAGCATTTGAGTTAGGTCCAGATGCCGTAATCGGTGAAGTTAAAGAATCTGGTTTACGTGGTCGAGGTGGGGCTGGCTTCCCCACTGGTATGAAGTGGGGCTTTGTGCCGCAAGGCGATGGCAAACCACACTACTTAGTTGTTAATGCTGATGAATCTGAGCCAGGTGCTTGCAAAGATATTCCGTTGATGATGGCAAACCCACATTCACTTGTTGAAGGTGTGATCATCGCGTCATATGCAATTCGGGCAAACCATGCATTTATTTATATTCGTGGCGAAACGCCTCACCCAATTCGTCGGGTGCGACAAGCAGTTGCGGCCGCATACGAAGCAAAACTACTTGGTAAGAATATTTTAGGTTCGGGCTTTGATCTTGATGTGGTGGTGCACTCAGGCGCTGGTGCTTATATATGTGGTGAAGAAACTGCGCTATTAGATTCACTAGAAGGCCGCCGTGGTCAACCCAGATTAAAACCGCCGTTCCCGGCAGTTGCAGGTCTTTATGCCTCACCAACGGTGGTTAACAACGCCGAGACAATTGCTTCCGTGCCTGCCATTATTAATAATGGTGCAGCTTGGTACAAATCATTTGGTACCGAAAAATCACCAGGCATTAAACTGTTTGCGGTTTCTGGCGATGTGAAGCGTCCTGGTATTTTTGAAGCTCCGCTTGGTATCACCATGCGCGAACTAATTGATTATGCCGGTGGCATGGTGAGCGATCGTCCAGTTAAATTCTTTGTGCCAGGTGGTTCATCAGTACCCCTATTGACGCCAGAGCATATAGATGTGCCGTTAACTTATGAAGACATGGCAGCGCACGGCACCATGCTTGGCACTGGAACACCAATGGTGTTTGACACTTCTCGTAGTGTGACCCAGGCAGTAGTGCGTTGGATTGAGTTCTATAAGCATGAATCATGCGGAAAATGCACGCCATGTCGCGAAGGAACGTATTTCATGGTTGATATTTTGAAGCGACTTGAAAAAGGAAAAGGCGAGATTTCTGACCTGGATCTGTTGGTTGATATCTCAGCTCAAATCTCGGGTCGAAGCTTCTGCGCCCTTGGTGATGCGGCAGCAACGCCAATTCCAGCTGCGCTTAAGTATTTCCGGGAAGAATTTGAAACTAAGTTAGTAGGTGCAAAGTGACGGTAACTGCTAACTCAAACACCAACAGTCAAGTTGAATTAATTACTGCCAACATTGATGGCGTTGAAGTTCGAGTTCCAAAAGGGACCTTGATTATCCGCGCTGCTGAACAACTTGGTGTGCAGATTCCTAGGTTCTGTGATCATCCATCACTTGAGCCAGTTGCAGCTTGCCGAATGTGCTTAGTGGAAATTGATGGTATGCCTAAACCTCAACCTTCTTGCGCAATTCCATTAACTAATGGAATGGTGGTTCGAACCCAGCAATCATCTGAAGTTGCAGCAAAAGCACAAGAAGGTGTGATGGAGTTCTTACTGCTCAACCATCCACTTGATTGCCCAGTTTGCGATAAAGGTGGCGAGTGCCCGCTGCAGAATCAAGCAATGACCAACGGTAGAGCCGACTCAAGATTTGAGGAAGGCACTAAGCGCTTATTTGAAAAACCAATCAACATTAACTCTGAGATCTTGTTGGATCGGGAGCGCTGCGTCTCTTGTGCTCGTTGCACCAGATTTGCAGATGAGATTGCGGGTGATCCAACGTTAGAACTACTTGAGCGTGGTGCTCGTCAGCAAGTGGGAACGGCTGATGATCGTCCATTTGAATCATATTACGGTGGCAACACCATTCAGATTTGTCCTGTAGGTGCACTAACTAGTGCAACTTATCGATTCCGCTCGCGACCATTTGATTTAATCTCACACAACACAATTTGTGAGCATTGTTCATCTGGTTGTTCAACTCGAACCGATATTCGTCGCGGAAAGATCATGCGTAGGTTAGCTTCAAATGATCCTGAGGTTAATGAAGAATGGAATTGCGATAAAGGTCGTTTTGCTTTCACTCACACAACAGTTGATCGTATTGCTACACCACTAATTAGGGAGAACGGTGAACTTCGTGCTGCTTCTTGGCCGGAAGCAATTAGTTTTGCGGCAGCTGGTTTAGCAAATAAGCGCGCTGGTGTTCTTCCTGGTGGTCGGTTGCCGCAGGAAGATGCGTATGCATATTCTCGATTTGCTCGTGCGGTATTGCAAACAAACAATGTTGATTTCCGTAATCGAACTGCGTCAGCAGAAGAAGCAGATTTTCTAGCAAACCATGTGGCAGCATCTCGGATGAATGTGACTTATCGAGACTTGGAAACTGCTGATGTGGTGGTGCTGGTTTCATTTGAAGCTGAGAATGAATCGCCAATTGTGCAGTTAAGACTTCGCAAAGCAGTTCGACACAATAAGTTGAAAGTAATTGCAGTAGATAATGCAAATCATGTTGGATTTACGAAGTTGAATGCTGAGATTAAATTAGCTAAGCCAGGTGCTGAAGCCGAGGTAATAGCATCACTTAAAGATCAACTTGTTGGCAAAAACGCAATTATTTTGGTTGGTGAGCGAGCAGCAGCAGTTGCTGGCACTTACAGCGCAGTTATTTCGTTGGCAAAAGCAACTGGTGCGAAATTCGCCTGGGTGCCTCGTCGCGCTGGCGATCGTGGTGCAGTTGAAGCGGGATTGCTTCCTGGTCTATTACCTGGTGGCAAGTTAGTTTCAAATGCTGCAGATCGAGCCGAAGTTGCGGTTGAGTGGGGTGTGCCACAACTTCCAAGTGAAGCTGGTCTGGATCAACCAAGCATGGTCAAGGCGGCTGCGCTTGGAAAACTTGATGCCTTTGTTGTTGGCGGTGTTGATGTTTTTGATGTCGCATATCACGATGAATTTAAAACAGCACTGTCAAATACGTTTGTAGTTTCGCTAGAACCACATTATTCATCAGTTACTGAATATGCTGATGTGGTGTTGCCTGTTGGTGTTATCACTGAGCGGGAAGGCAGTTTTGTTAGCTGGGAAGGTCGAGAGCGTTCATTTGCCGCCGCCCTGCATCAATCGCTTGCACTAACTGATGCTCGGGTTCTGCATTTAATCGCAGAAAAATTAGGCGTGACTTTTGTAGATGGTGCTAAACCAGCTGCACTTCATAAATCATTAACCGGGATTAAATCAGATCCTGCTGGAACTGAGATGACGCCAGTTTCCAGTAAGCCAACCACTGGTGTTGTGTTAGCAGGATTGCGACAGCTAATTGATAATGGAAGTTTGCAAAAAGGCGAAGCTCATTTGGCTGCAACTGCAAGAGAAGCCGTTGCTAAAGTCAGCAAGGAAACTGCTGCAGCCCATGGTTTAGTTGACGGCAATCTAGTTGTTTTGGAATCAGCTAGCGGTAAAATGGTATTGCCGTTAGAAATTGGTGATGTTGCTGCGGAGACAATTTGGGTGCCGTTAAACAGTGACGGCTCAACCCCATTAATTAACCTAGGGATCAGCATCGGCGATGCCGTAATCGTTAAAGATGGC
>WLEH01000124.1 GCA_009704345.1 Actinomycetota bacterium
TCCTCCAATTAATAACTAAAACTAAAACTGCAGCCAGAGGCAAAACAAAACCAATCACCCATTGTGACGGGGTTGCCACTGCTATTTGATAGCTAGGCATTTTTCCTTGGTAGCCGCGCGAAAGCATAGCCAAATGCACTCGCTCACCTCGTTCATAGGCTCGGATAAAGAGCGCTCCAGCCGCCTTAGCAATAACTGGCCAAGACCTAATCCCAGTTTCAAAATAGCCGCGGCTCTGCCGAGCAATTCGCATTCGGCGCATTTCGTCAACAACTACATCAACATATCGAACCATGAAGGCGGCAATCTCAACGAGCATACTTGGAACTTTCAAGCGTGATAGCCCAGATAACAGATCACGCATAGGTGTAGTCGAAGCCAGCGTGATCGAACTAAGCACTCCAATAGTTCCTTTAAACAGCAACCCGATTCCGGCAGTAAGTCCGGCTTGTGACAATTCAAGACCTAATACTTGAACGTAAGGGCCAGCCGAAAAAAATGGCATCAAGATTGCAAATATTACGAATGGAACCTCAATAACCATGCGCCTGAACACAGTTAGCGGTGGCAGCTTAGCAATTGCTATTACTGCCAAAATAATTGCGATATAGGCAATAAAGAGCCACCAATTACCAAGTGGCGTTAGCACAACCACAAAGACAAAAAGCAACATAGCCAGAACTTTTACTTCAGCTGGAAGTCGATGTACTACTGAATCACGAGCAATTAGCAACTTTCCAGCAATATCATGCTGTTGACTAGTACCCAACCTCTATATTTACTTTCGCTTTGCTAAGAATTTAAACATTAGCGTTGACAGCGCCAGCATTAAGAAAACACCGATTGTTCCAGCTAGCGCAACCGAAAGCCGGTCATCAGCAATTCCGGAAACGCCATAATCAGCAAGCGGTGAATCACCTAACCCATGATCGGTAGCATCTGCTAAAAACCCTTTTTCTTCAGCGACTTTTTCTAGACCATCTGGATCGCCACTAGCATAAAATGAAACAACTCCAGCCAAAATCAAGGTCACAAAGACACCTAGTGCAAAGAATCTATTTTTCAGTTTCATTAACTAACCTTGCTTTCTCGAATCTCAAGTTCAGCCTTCACTTTGCCGCGAGCACCAAAAACCAAGTCAGGTCGCAGCGCTAATACGGCAGAAACGGTGAGCAAAGTAATGATGCCCTCACCAATTCCAATCAACACATGCACACTGAACATGGCAATAAACACATCCATGATGTCTAGAGTGCCAGTGCCACCAAGCGCATACTGCAGCACAAACGCGCTAGCCGATGCTGGCACAGAAACTAGCGCTGCCAGAAATGCACCCACAATTACACCAGTTCGACCGCTAATAATTTTCGTCACTAACTGAAACACCAACCAGCCAGCAATTACGGTGATTATCGCCATATTGAAAACATTGAAGCCCAGTGCGGTTAAGCCGCCATCGGCAAACAACAGTGCTTGCAAAATAACTACCGTGCTAACCGCAATCATGCCGGTCCATGGCCCAACCAAAATTGCTGCCAATGCCCCACCCATTAAGTGGCCGCTGGTTCCAAGCGCAACTGGGAAGTTCAGCATCTGCGCGGCAAACACATAAGCTGCAACTAAACCCGCCATCGGGGCGGCTTTCTCATCTAACTCAGCGCGAGCTTTGCTCAGCGCTACCGCCAAAATTGAGGCAGAAACCGCTCCGGTACCTAGGGAAACTGGGGCATTAATAAAGCCATCGGGTGCATGCATTAGATCTCCTTTGAGGGAAACCATAGGGTAAATCCCCTTTTTTGCAAACTCTTTGCAAAAAGGCCGCCGTGTCGGTGGTACTTACTCTGCATTACCCTTAGCCCTGCTGCGGAAGTGGCGAAATTGGCAGACGCACTGGATTTAGGTTCCAGCGCTTTCGGGCGTAGGGGTTCAAGTCCCCTCTTCCGCACCAAAAAAAACCGAGTCAGTTTTTGACTGACTCGGTTTTTATTTAAATTGAAACTTCAATTAACTGATCTCGAATGCAATCACACCATAGCTATAGCCGCGGCGGCGATACATCACGCTTGGTTTATTGTTTTGTTCATCGATAAACAAATAAAAATCATGATCTAGCATCTCAAGTGCGTCAATTGCTTGTTGCCTACTCATTTTCTCGGCAATGAGCGACTTTTCCCGCACGATTTGATAATCATCAACCACTTCATCTGACTCAATCGCTGCAGGAGTAGCGAGCGGCATCTCCTTTAGGGATACATGTTTAACATCTTTACTGCGCTCGTGCACCTTGCGCAGTTGCAATTCAAATTTTTCTGCAGCCATATCAAAAGCAGAGATATTGTCGCTGTTTGCTGCTTCAGCTCTAATTAACGGTCCTGAACCGCGCGATGTTAGTTGAACCTTATGAGCGCCGTCCCCATGGCGGGGATTTTGTTCTAAATTAACTTCAACATCTACTCGGTCAATTTTGATACCAAAACGTTCCATTCGAGACAATCGGTCTTGTACCCGCTCCTTGAATGGATCACTCAAGTGCGATGTTTTACTATGAATTTGAATCTCCATGAGCGCCTCCTCGCGATCGATTTAGCTAGCCCTAATTTACTGCGAGACTGGACTGCTGTCACCCAAACCGGAGCACTCTAGCTACCTTTGGGGTAGGTGATTTCTCACACCAAATCTGCCGATTACCGCCGCGGATAAGCAGCAACTCGGCCAGTTCCGATTTCCTCCCAAGCCCCAGTGCTGCGCTGCCAGATTCGATTTTCTTGGTCAATAACCATCATGGTGCCAAATCCATTGGCATCTAGCTGCTGCGAATTCGCCGGCAATCTAATAATGGTTTGGGCTGCTGTGGCTAAATCAACAATTACCGCAACTGGCTGACTTTGATTGGGAAACTTAATCAACATCACAACTTCAGTTGCGCTATACCAACTCAAACTTCGCACTTCACCAGTTAGAGTCAGAATTGAGCGATCATCTTTAAGCGAAAGACTTCGATCGCTACTTACCAATCTGGCAATTGATAGCGTGGAAGTTGTGCCAGACTCAATAATTGTCGCAGCTCTAATATTGTCCGGCGCAATCATTACGTGATTTAGTATTGATCTCGCCGGCACCGGAACATTTACTTGCTGCAACTGCGATCCATCAAAGCAAAACCATAATCGGCTATTCCTATTCAAAAACCATAACTTTCCAGTCGCATCGAAATTAAGATCACTTGCCAATGAGACTTGTCTTATCGTAATTGGCGTTTGGCCTCGATCGCCAACAACAATCTCAGCTCGCTCGGGAATCACTACCGCAATACCCTGTTCATCACCAGCAACCGCCAGAGAGGTGGGGTTTGGTAACAAGTTCAACCAGGAACGAACTGAAAGTTCATTGTCGGGCTGAGTCAATCGCCCAACCGAATCAATTGCATAGATGTTGGTAATTTGTTCCGTTCGATTTCCAAACCAAAAATCAGATTTCAACTCCACCGGATTTGTCTGACCTGGGACAGTTAGAGTTTGTCCGCCAACAGTTACCTCGAGTGTATTTACTTCCCTCAACGGGAGCAATGTTTGAGCTAATTGACCAATCAAAAGTTGTTGCTCCCGATTTGTGAGTCGGAGTGCTGCCGCTTCTAAGTCAACTATGACCTTATCTTCAATACGTTCAATTCCCACAAATTCTCCAGCGAAATCTGTTCCAACCAAATTCACCACAGCGGGTTTTAGCCAATTGCTACTGCCATTAGTGAGCGCGCGAATTAACTGCGTAGCAGGATCGTTGATGCGAGATATCGCGATGAAATCCGGAACTAATCTCGAATAGGTACGGTCTACAAACCATATCTCAGCAATTTCAAAATTTCGCTGAAAATCAGCACTTAACACAATAATGCCAGAGGGAGGATTAGAAATTCGCCACTCACCGTTTTCTTCAATTAAAATAAAGCTAAACGAGCGCTCATCATTACCTGCTACGAGCTTAGGTCGGAGTTGATCGTCAAGATCAATTCTAGGAACGCCTGTTGCTGTTATTGTGTCAATGCCTGTTTGCTGCAGTGCTAATTCAGACTCAAAAACTTGAACGCTAGCAGTGGGAACCCACTCTGTTGCAATAAAATCAACCAAATACTCCCTGGCAATAGAAAAGTCGCCAACCACACTGGAATTGGCTGCCAGAAATCCAGCAACAATCTCCGCTTGAGACATACCCAATTGTGGCGGTTGTGGGATTGAGTTATTCA
>WLEH01000125.1 GCA_009704345.1 Actinomycetota bacterium
CAGTTAGAAACTCCCCAAGCAGCCTTGGCAACCGTGGCCCGATTCATTCTCGATTCGCCAGCGGCTACTTCAGCGCGAAGACCAGCCGTGCCAAACTGCAATGGACCGGCAAATCTGCTGGCTAATTCAGTCAGGGCAATTGGATCTTGTAGCGCTTTTGAAATTAAGTTTTGTAGTTCAGAAATAGTTTCCGGATCAAAGTCTTGCGCTACCCAGGCTTGAGCAGTTTGAATCAACTGCTGTTCTGAGTTCATAACTTACTTACAACCTCAACTAAGAGTTTGCCCATCGAAGTTGCCGCTTGTTTGCCCGCTTCGAGCACTTCTTCGTGATTAAGTTTCTCACCAGTCATGCCAGCTGCTAAATTCGTGACTAGTGAAATACCAAGAACTTCAGCATTGCCTTCGCGGGCGGCAATTGCTTCAAGGGCAGTAGACATTCCAACTAAATCGCCACCAATTGCTTTCACCATTGCAATTTCCGCTGGAGTTTCATATTGCGGGCCATGGAAAGCGGTGTAAACACCTTCGGGCAGATCTGGTTTAACTTGCTTTGCTAGGTCGCGCAATCTTTTAGAATAAATTTCAGTTACATCAACAAACCGAGCACCAACTAATGGAGTGCCACCGGTTAAATTAATTTGATCTTTAATCAATACTGGTGTGCCAGGCGGCCATGTAGTGTGAAGCGAGCCGGCGGCATTTGTTAGCACTACTGTTTTAACTCCCGCTGCTAATGCGGTTCGCACCGCATGAACTACAGCTTGTGCATCATTTTTTTCGTAGAAATGAGTTCTACCTAACTGCAATAAAACATTTAACGAACCAACTCGAACTGATCGCAATTTGCCGGCATGGCCAGCAACTGCTGGCGCGGCGAAGCCGGGCAGATCAGTCACGATGATCTCAGCGGTGGGGGTGCCAAACTCATCTGCAGCAGGAGTCCAACCAGAGCCCAGCACAACCAAAACATCATGGTGCACCACCCCAGTCTCTTTAGCGAGGACGCGGGCAGCAGTTGCAGCAGCCTGATATGGGTCTATTTCAGTGGTCACGAGCCGAGATTAGTCGTAAGTGCCAGGATTTAGCCAAGGCTCTGCCAGAATCCACCCCGTGACTCAGGTAGTAATCATTGGCGGCGGCCCAGGCGGCTATGAAGCAGCCCTAGTTGCCGCTCAATTAGGCGCTCAAGTTCAGTTAGTAAGTAACGATGCCCTAGGTGGCGCTACCGTGCTGACCGATTGCGTGCCATCAAAAACCTTAATTGCAACCGCTGAATCAATCACCACAACTTCTGAATCTGGTGAATTAGGTGTGCGGCTAGCAGGTGTGGCTGCGAATGCTGACCAAGTTAGTTCAGATTTACTTCAAATCAATAAGCGCATTAAGTCGTTAGCGTTAGCACAGAGTGCTGATATCACTACCAGATTGCTTGCTGAAAAAATTGAATTGATTTCTGGTGAAGCTGCAATTAGTTCACCTGGGTTAGTAACAGTGGGTGAGCGAGAGCTTAAGTTTGATGTGTTACTGATTGCTACTGGTGCTCGCCCACGGGTAATGCCATCAATAAAGCCTGATGGTGATCGAGTTTTAGATTGGCAACAGTTGTATGACTTAATTGAACTGCCACCCAAATTGATTGTGATTGGATCTGGCGTAACTGGTGCTGAATTTGCTTCGGCATATAACGCAATAGGTAGCGATGTCACATTAATTTCTTCGCGCGACCGAGTACTACCAAGTGAAGATCCAGATGCAGCAGCAGCGCTCGAAAAAGTGTTTGCACGTCGTGGCATGAAAGTAATTAATAATGCCCGTGCTGCTGAAGTTGTTAACACTGGCACTGGAGTTCAAGTTAAGTTAACTTCTGGTGAGGTAATTTCTGGCAGCCACGCACTAGTTGCAATTGGTTCGCTACCAAACACAGAAAATATTGGACTTACCACAATTGGGGTCAAAACCAGTTCGAGTGGTTATATTGAAGTTGATCGAGTTTCACGCACATCAGTTAGAAATGTTTATGCCGCCGGGGACTGCACCGGAGTTTTGCCGCTGGCATCAGTTGCTGCTATGCAGGGCAGAATCGCTATGTATCACGCGTTAGGTGACGCAGTATCACCACTTGATTTACAAACTGTCAGCAGTAACGTATTTACCGATCCGGAGATTGCATCAGTAGGAGTGACGCAACTACAAGTTGATAGCGGGGAAATTCCAGCTCGAACCATGCTGCTCTCGCTAGCTGGTAATGCGCGAGCAAAAATGCAAGGTCAAACCGATGGTTTTGTTAAATTGTTTAGCAACGCAGATTCTGGTGTGATTTTGGGTGGGGTAGTTGTTGCACGCAATGCCAGTGAACTCATTTATCCCATTGCAATTGCAGTAGAGCAACGCTTGACCACTGATCAGTTGGCGCACACATTTACGGTTTATCCGAGTTTGACCGGCTCAATTGCGGAAGCAGCACGTAGACTGCACCGAGTTAATCACGGAACGGAGCAGTAATGAAGCGTAATGCAATTTTGGTAGCTGCTATGGTGGTATTTTCAATCTTTATCGCCTGGCTTGATACTCAAAATAACGCAGAAGAAACTGGCGTGGAGTATGCGTATCTGTTAATGATCTCTGGCGTATTTGGTTTGCTCTGGGGCGCAATGGCGGCAAGCGTAAAAAATGCCTTTTTGTTTGCTGCAATTCTTTCAATTCCGGCAGTGGTTAACGGTTTTGCCGATGATTCACTATCGGTAATTAAGTTCGCGGTTGCTTTTGCTGGCCTAAACATTGTTGGCCGAATGATGAAGCGAGCTAATCCGTAATTTCGCAGAGCACAGTGCCAGATTGCACCGTTATGCCAATTTCTGCGGTGATGCTGGCAATTACACCGGCTTTATGAGCGGTTAATGGCTGCTCCATCTTCATCGCTTCAATTACCATAATCAAATCACCTGCAGCAACTGCTGTCCCGGCGGTAACTGCGATTTTCACAATAGTGCCTTGCATTGGTGCCACAATTGCATTTCCAGAAGCAGCTGGTGCTGCGCTGCTGCGCTGTCGAACTGGTCTTTTAGCAACGGCTTTTTTGGAACCAATTGCCAAGTTTTGTGGCAGTGCAACTTCAATGCGTTTGCCGTTCACCTCCACCACAATGGGTTCATCCATCGCCAATCCATCATCAGTTGATGAAGCCAATTGGGCTGGAATTTCATTTTTGAAATCAGTTTCAATCCATCTGGTGTGAACCTTAAATCCGGCTTCACCGATAAAGTCAGGTTCATTTACCACCACCTGATGAAATGTCAGCGCAGTTGGAATTCCGGCAATCCGCATCTCAGTTAACGCCCGTCGCGCTCTTGCTAGCGCTTGTTCGCGAGTTGCGCCGGTGATAATTAATTTACCTAATAGTGAATCAAAGTCGCCGCTTACGCTGTCACCTTCGCGATAGCCAGTGTCCATTCGGACTCCTGGACCATCTGGGATTGTCCATTTAGTTAACTTGCCAGGTGCTGGTAAGAATCCACGTCCTGGATCTTCACCATTGATACGAAACTCAATGCTATGACCTCGAGTTATCGGATCGCCATATTCAATCTTCTCGCCCCGAGCGATGCGTAACTGTTCACGAACTAGATCAATCCCAGTTACTTCCTCGGATACCGGGTGCTCTACTTGCAATCTGGTGTTTACCTCTAAGAAGGAGATAGTGCCATCTTGGCCAATTAAGAATTCACAAGTGCCAGCATTTTGATAGCCAGCTTCTTTCATGATGTCTTTACTTGATTGGTATAGCCGAGCAATTTGATCTTCAGTTAAAAATGGCGCTGGCGCTTCTTCTACTAATTTCTGGTGTCTGCGCTGCAGCGAGCAATCTCGAGTCGAGATAACCACAACATTGCCATGGCTATCAGCAAGCACTTGTGTCTCCACATGCCGCGGATTATCTAAATAACGCTCGACAAAACATTCGCCACGGCCAAATGCCGCAACCGCTTCGCGGACGGCTGATTCAAATAATTCTGGAATTTCTTCAATGCTACGAGCAACTTTCATACCACGCCCACCGCCACCAAAAGCCGCCTTAATGGCAATTGGCAAACCGTGTACTTTGGCAAACTCAACTACCTCGGCCGCATCAGCAACTGGGTCCTTGGTGCCGGGCACCAGCGGTGCCCCAACTTTTTGTGCAATGTGTCGAGCTTGAACTTTGTCACCAAG
>WLEH01000126.1 GCA_009704345.1 Actinomycetota bacterium
CAATAGAAACTAATATGAAATACTGGCAGTGCTATGGTATTCCGAAAAGAGAGTGTTATAAAAAAAGTGCGTATATACAAGCGTTTATAGACGATTGTATAGCATCGCGGTAATCGTATAGCATCGTGGTAATCGTATAGCATCGCGATAATCGTATAGCGTTATGTTAGATGTGCGCGAATGCGTACTCCGATTAGATGTGCGCGGCCTATTTCTTAGGTTGCGGCCGGCATTTATCGCCGGTACATATTGGAGGTGCGCTGCATTTTCCGGCGGAAGATCCACCAGAAGATCCCCTGGTGACCGGGCACGAAGTAGTCGAAGTTTTTCTAGTCTGACTTGGATCCATTTTAGTGGTATCTTCTATAAAAAATATTAAGTATTCTATAACACTCACGTATCATCCCACGGGATAATTAAACCGTAAATGATCCAGTAATTTTTTATCATTAGCGACGAATGCGTGAGCATAGAGACGTCCCGAGTTTTCCCGTATGACATCGCCGAAAGCGGTGCCAAATCGCGGGAGACCATCGATGATTGCCAGCCGGTGTTTATAGAATGCGCCAGAGATAATGAACGCCAGAATGGTATCCATTTTAGACAGGATACATCCAGGCCGGCCTTGTTCTAGAGCAATGAAATGAGCCAGTGGATCCCGCGATTTCTTCAAAATATTATGAATTAAATCGTCGGAGAGCACCGCGGACTCCATGATATCATAGTCGTCTATAACTGCTAATCTCTCGGCACTCATCCTGAAAATCGGCGATAGAGAGTAGCAAAATACACCCTCCTCCATAATATATGATTAGCCAGGTCAATTTTTCAACACCGAGTGACCATTATTCTATAAGATATGCCGGACTAATGTAAATCTTATCGAATGTGTTAACAACTGGAATATCCACCCGGTATTCCATGTGATTCTGGTTGAAGACTATAAGGATTATCTCGTCATCGTCGTTGCTGTCGTGGCAACCTGCGCCAATTTTATAGGAGATTGACATGCTGGTCACGCCACCGAGGCGAAAATCGCCGGGATTATCGTTATCCACGATGAAATCAATCACCATTTTCTTGCGCCGGCTATCGCCATCACATATAGAATCGGTGCCTTCGAATTCTATCACCGCGTTTTTATCGGGTGTTAAACCGAGAATTAATGATGCGGATTCTATATATCGCGGGACGTACAGAACGAATCGATTCGCGTATCCGCCGTAATCATCGAAGGATTTTGTGATGGTCGTATCTAGTGTGGCAGGTTTTTCCACCGGAAAACGTTTATAGAGTGAAGTATATTCATATCTATAGAACGATCGAAAATCCACGTCGGCTAGTCTGGTGGAATAGGCCGCGAGTGCGGAAGTAAGTCCACCGGTTTCCACTATTAATGCCGCGGGATGTCGCCGAAATTTATAGACGACTTTGATGCGATTGTATGTTTTCCCGCCATAGATTAGAGGATAGTCTCTGAAGACGGGGAAGGTCGGCGCGGTTTCCGGGTACATAGTATCGATTAGAACCTGGCGGCGGGTTACATGAACATCGCCTCTATTGTGGAGTAAAAACAGGGAGACGGATTCGATGTTCTCCGCGGGCGTATCTACGGTGATTCCATGGAGTGTATATAGAAGCGCATCTACATCTGGTAGGGCAATAGTGTATTCGCCGCTGAGATCGGGGAGATCTATGCGGGTGGATGATCGCTCTATACCGTCGATACTGCCGTAAATGAACATGGATCTCTGAGGGGAGAATCTCGCGGCACTAGCCGGAATCACTGGAGACAAAATATCTCGGATGATGCTTATTTTTTCATCTCTGGGTCGACCTGCTAGGGTACACGTCGGTGCTATAGCACACGCCGGTGCGGCCATGATTACTGGTAGTGGGCGAATATTTCTAGATATTATTCCTGTTTTATCTTAAGTGTTACTGGGTGCTGCCGGGTGGGTAGGTCACTAAGTATGACCTCCCGCACACATTCATCGCGTTCTATAGCGTAATTATCTTCGCCACCGCGATTTCGCACGACATAGCTGAATGTATAATCTATGGCCAATTTCCTATTTACTTCGGGGGTAGTTTCGAGGATATAGGAGATGATGCGTCGTGCGCCGAGGTAGATCGCCTGACCCAAGAGGATATGATCGGGTTTGATTTCGGTGATTCGTAGGAACCATCGAAAGACGGATCGGCTATCATCGGCGAAATAGAGGAATGGTACGCGGGTTCCGAGGCTAATCGGGTATTTCCGGTATCGGATCTGTGTGAGATCGAGGACGGGATCGAGGGGGTCGATCTGGTATTTGCGTCGGAGGTAGTCGGCGCTGACAATAGCGCGGTATGTGACGGCGGTAGTGTAAAGACGCGCGACTCCGTTCTTGAGTTTGCGGTGGTATCGAGGGATTTTCTCGATATACTGTAAGAAGATGTTGAGCCAGACGAGGTGATTGCTGATGATGCATTTTACGAGGACGGACTCCAGATGTTTCCAGAGGATACGATCGGGATCTAGAGTAAGTAGCCAGCAAACCGAGTTGAAGCTGTTAACATTCAGGGCGATAGCGATGAGGAAGTGGAGGGGGTCCTGGAAGATTCCGACATAGTTCGTGAAGATTGGCAGTGGTTTATAGGTGAATCCGATGCCATATTTCATATTATCGAACAACCATTCGAGGAGTTCGATGTTATCGGACTGAACGGCTGGACAGAGGAAATTGAGGTTCTCGATGTTATCCTGGAGTTCGATGTTGAATCTGGCCTGATATTTGGAGGCGAGATCCAGTTTGCCATTGCGCAATAGAAGATAGAATGCGTCGAGAATTTGTTGATGGTCGAGTTTTTCGCCCGATTCCGACAGCAATTCATCGGCTTTCTGTAGCTGATCGTAGTCGAGGACTACGTTGTAATACTCCAGAGCTGTGAGCTCTGTGACTTTCTTGGTAATAACGTGTGGTGAATCCATTCTAGATCGCGGGAACTGTGTGAGGATGCTCTAACAATTACTGGATTATAGATGGATTGTAGGATTCAATTTTATAGATCCGATGGCGTGAATCTATTATTGAATCTTTTAGGGAGTGGGGCGGGCGGCTATAAAAAATATGAGATCATGGATCCTGGATCGTGGATCATGGATCGTGGATATCGAGGTATAAACGTGTCAACTGGATTAGAGTTTGAGGATGCGGAGGATTTCATCGGGTGGGAATTTGCTGACACTGAGGGCATCAATGAGATCATCTTCGCTGACGATTCCTTTGCAGTCCATCTCGTAGTAAAGAAATTCCAGCATGAAGATGCGTTCTTCGATGTGGAGATCCACGGTGTCTTTGAACCCGATTGATATTGATTTTTTCTTGGGTTTATAGCATATCATGTTGATGATGATGTTGGGTATCGTGGTCTTAATGAACGGCATGTAGTTCTGGAGGATGTACATGAATGTTTCCAGATTGCCGATATGGACAGACGCGCAGAGAATCTCATCGGCGCTCGACTGAATGAGCTGTACGGTATTGCTGCCGCATCTCTCGAGTGCCTGGATGATTCGAACGGTGTTATTCTTGTTCTTGTTGATATCCGGCAGGCGTTTCTTGCCGAATACGTGACCTTCCATCCAGGTGGGATCGATTATCGCGCGGTCTATGATCACTCTATCGTAGGCCCTCCGGTGAATTGATCCAGGGAATGTATCCTCTATAAAGTGGATTAGTTCCGCGTAGTCGTAACAGGATTCGAACACCGCCATATAGCAAAGATCATCGACATCGCCTTCGTATCGTATTTCCCGGCGATATTGCGGTGAGTTCTGGTAGGCCCAGTCCATGAGTTCGCGATCCCCGGAGATCAGCATACAGCTGAGAATCTCCAGGGTTATGCTGAACCCGCCGTCATCGTATAATCTGCGGATGACTTCGGGGCGAGTGCCGTGGATAAGAGTGTCGATTATCTGTGGTAGGGGGAGAGCTGAGCGAGCTTCGCATATAGCGGCATACACCTCTTCATCGGAATTCCGTGGATTCTCGATGATTTTGGTGAGGGCGAACCTCGTGCGAGTGGCTAGATCTTCGGCCATGATGGCAGTGGGGGGGGATGTGCGAGTATTATTGGGATTACACACTCACTATAGATAATATCGGAGAACGAAATCAATTTATATAAAAATTGAGTTATCGATAGAGGAATAATGAGGG
>WLEH01000127.1 GCA_009704345.1 Actinomycetota bacterium
GAATCGTGTCGGCTTATTACGTTCAAGAAATTTCATTTTCTAAAGACTGCGTGAGAATTTGGTCGGAAGAATATGGAGTTTCATCTTGGCGAAATTTTGATTATTTGAATAAAAATATAATACAAATTAAGAGGATTACAAAAAAATGACAAATTTAGAAACAGTTATATTCGTCTTACTGGCTTTTATTATCGGCTTGGGTTATGGTATATTTTGCAAAAGTGACAGCGATGAAATAAAACTTGGGACTTTTTTGGTTTTTTGTCTTATACTAATGATTTGCTCCACCGTCGCAATCACACTGAGATTAGTTTAAAAAAATTAAAATAATATAATATATAACACTTATGAAATACTACATGCTAGAATCCTATAAGAATATTCCCCAATATGCCGAAGTGGAAATGATTGGTCATTGTTTCGACAGTGGATATTCTTGTTATGAGGTAAAATATAACGGGGTAACATATAAACCATTTGAGCGTGATGTTATTAGTGCGGAAGCTTTATTAAGTAAATATAAAGTTTTTTACGAAGAATGGAACAAATGGAGGGGAATTTACGATAAAACTGTTTTATTATCAAAAAATAGTTGATTTATAAATTATTAATGATAATGTATTTGAATCACTTATGAGCCTCACAATCAAATATCAAATTTACGAAATTCGCGAAATTGAAAAGAAAGTCACCTTCGCGGGTTATTCCGATGGTTACGGGCGGGAAACCGAAAGTATTTATGGGCTTGTGCGCCCAAATTGGGCAAGTTATAGTTATGAGACGGAGGAAGATGCGATTGATTCGTTAAACAAATATAGAGATAGAGATACTGATTACGAGATTAAAAAGGTTTATTGCGCTGAATAATAAATATTTATGAAAAATTCTTTAGGGAAAATAATAATTGGTATAATTTTTCTTTTGGCCGGATCTGTTTCAATAAAAGATAACGATAGTTATATTATTCTATCTTCGGTTGGTGTATCGTTAATAATAAACGGGATATTAGAAGCTATTTAAAATACAATGAAAACCATCACGATGTTCAGAATTTTAAATTCAGAAAAGAATCGTTTGTGGTATAAAAATCTAGTCGGTCAGTTGTTGAATGAGACACAATTTGACGAAATATTATTTAATTCTTTTGTTGATTTTGAGCGAATTGAGTGTAAGGTAAGAAGTGTCACAAATGACTGAACGATAATTATTTATGAAAACTCGACAACGTTACACAGTAACTTATATCAACAAAGATGGATTGCGCACCTTTATTAATCCAAACCAAGGACGATTCCATTTTGATAAGGAAAACGATGCGAAAGAACATCTTGCGAATACTTTAATACATAATACCATAGAAGTATTAAATAGTGTTTATTGTGATTATAGAACCTTGCGGGTTGACCCTATCGAATGTTACGATCATGGAGATGCGATTTCTGTTTATATTAAACCCGATATAGAACTTAAGGAATTCGTGGATTAAATTATGAAATTTGAAACAATAAAATTCTTACATCGCGGTGGAAAAGATTGGGATGTTTACACCACGAGTTTTTATAATACCGAAACGAACGGAAGGGTGGCAACCATTCGTTTTCATAATGAAAATTTTCACGTTAGCTATTTGACAAGCACGACAATTCTTCCGTCCTTGGAACTTTGTTTTGCATATATCGCTGGTGTGTTATTAAAAGATTAAAATGATTCGCACCGAAGAAAATATTAAATTTGAAACCGACACCCATTATGTCTATCAAGTCAAAGTTGGACATTTTGAAGTTTTTGAAAATGGAATCACCCATGCTAAATTAGCTGGAATTTTCCACTTTAAAAATGATCCAGAATACGCCTTGAATCGGGCGATTGAATGTTGTAAACAAAAATCGGAAGCTTATTTAATTAAATTAAATTAAAGAATACTTGATTTTATAAATACATTAGGTATATTCACCAAGTAATATGAACACCCAAACACCCGAACAAATCCATACTGAACTTTGCCGCAAGCCGGAGGGCAATTATTTTACTTGGTCGATTCCTGATAATTCTAAGGTAAAAATTCATGGGTTTCCAATGTTGAAAAAACTTGAAGATGGGAAAACTTTTATTGTGAAGCGGGACGAAGCCAATAAAATATACTGGTTTCATGTTCCGCGCACCGGAAAAAAGGTAATTGGTCATTTTATGGATAGTGTTGACCACGGTTTAGCATGTTTTCCTCGCGGGGATAATAATTGTATTCAAGTGGTCGGATGAATAAATTTAATAAATTTTGTATTCAACTATGAAACTTAAAAAAGTTCAATGGAAAATAGATATGGCCCCTGCGCCATTTGAACCGTTTTATGATAAAAATGCGGAAATAATTGTAGATTCATATTTACATAAATGTGATACCAAACCAACCATCAAATCAGCGTTTCGATATGCTCAAAAAATTGCCGATGCGTCTAATTGCAGCATGATGATATGCACTTGGAAAAAGTGGAGAAATAATAGGGAGAAAGATAAGGTTATGAATTTTTTTGTAGTTTACCCAAATAGATACAAATAAATAAAATTTATGAAAGAAGAATCCAAAATCCTTTATGTTTTAGAAGCTAGTTGGTATGCAATGGTAAAATTTGCAGAAAAAGAATGCTCTCGGGAGATAAAAAGTGCGGAAAAAATTCTAAGGAAACACGGAAGACTCCCTGAGAAAAAAAGTAAAACATAATTATATAATTATATTAATAATCTTATAAAACGCGAAAATAACAAATTCGCGTTTTTTTTATTATATATCTTGTTTTATAAAATCCATCTGGTATATTCAACACCGTAACCAACACACTTATGAAAATTACTTTCAACCTCAGCGATGAACAGGCACAAAATCTTGGCGAAAAAATTGCCGATTTACTTGAATTGAAACAAATTAAATCCGGCGAACAAAAAGGTCGATTTAATACCTCGGGAGGAACAAAAACCCATAAGGGACTTGCGCGGACAATTGTACATCTTATTCAACAAGACAAAACCATTTGCGGCGGTTAAATTTTTATAATTATATAACTTATGAAAACCGAAATTGTCACAGATGATACTTTGAGTTTAAAAGTTAAAGATTTTAATAACACTCTTGCTCAAAGATTTAAGAAAAAAGCCTTATTAGAGATTCCGGCAGTCGCAAAGGAACTTGAGTTATTTTTTAATAAAAACTCTCATTCGATAGAAGAAGTTTCCCGCATGAAAGAAATTATCACGGATGCGGAAAATCTTTTGGGTTTAATGAAAAATTATATTCATAGCCATATTGAAGTTTCCTAAATAGAAAATTTAAAAATTTTAATATTACACCCTTTATGAAAATTTATTCACTTCTCCACCTGTTTCGAGTTTTTCACCCTGATTTATATAATGTAAGCGGAAACTCCTGCGTTGCCGAAACTCGCGCAAAAAGTCTCAATGAGGCTATTGAAATTTTCCGTGCGGCTTTTCCTGTTTTAAACGAAAATGGTTATTACAAGCAAGATGAGATTAATTCATATTGTGTCGCTGTAGAGTTTTAAAAACTTATATAATATTCCCATTATGCAAACCGCAACTCATTTTCTCCCAATGAAAGACGGGAAAACTCCGCAAATGTATTATAGGGTGGCGGAAGGAAAATATAATACCGGGGAAAAATTTAAAGGACTTCAATATTTTTCATCTTTTGGCTCTTGGCAGGGAACAAATGAAAGGGATGTTGAAAAGTATATTAATGAAAAACTTGTAGAAATTCCAAATTGGAAACCATTTTTGTTAAATTAATTGTAATTAATCGTTGATTTATAGAATACTTATAGTATATTTATACAAATAACAACAACTTATGAAAATTATCTTTCGCGGCTACGGCCCAACTACTAAACAGGAAACATTTGAGAGGGTGGAAAATTGGGATTTTCGTCCTAATTATAATGATGTTGTGCAAATTGCTGGGGTTGTTTATACAATTAGTAGAATTGTCATCTCTCAAGATGGAATGGTTGCAATAGTTAAAATTGAAGATATGGTGGATAAAGATATTGCTTTTGACGAAGTAAATTGGAGCGAAATGACAGATAAAGTTTCTACAAATCACAATCCAATAATTGTTATGCTCGCGCAAAAACTATTTTGGGCTTTATGCGGGAATGGCCCGACAGTTA
>WLEH01000128.1 GCA_009704345.1 Actinomycetota bacterium
CCATCTCAACCGTAGAGCCGGCAACTTTGACTGGAACCATTTGCGCAAACGGCGTGACTCGGCCAGTTCTGCCAACACTTACTTTGATATCAAGCAATTTAGTTTGCACAACTTCTGGTGGATACTTGTATGCAATTGCCCATCTTGGGGCACGGGAAGTTTCACCCAATTTGTTTTGTAGCTCAAAACTATCTACTTTAATCACTACCCCATCAATTTCATGGGCTACGTCATGACGGCGTGCTTGCCAATACTTGATAAATTCAACTGGATCAATTCCCACTTGATAATGTGCCGAGGTAGGCAGTCCTAACTTTCCTAGCAATTCATAAGCTTGACTTTGTGATTCAAGGTTCAGGCCAGCAACTTCACCAATACCGTGCACAGTCAGTTGCAGTAGATTCAATATCCGCTGCGCCTGAGCGAGCTCACTGCGCAATGAATTGAGTTTAGATTCGCTGCTCTTTGGGTTTGCAGCAGTTTTGACAATCTCCTCTTCGCGTCTATCAATTCGCTGACGCAACGAACCTGCTGCCGCATTGCGTGGATTTGCAAACGCTGATTTACCCGCCGCAATAACTTCATTATTAAGTTGGTCAAAATCAGTTAAGTTAAAGAATATCTCTCCCCTTACTTCTAGTAAGTGAGGCGGATTTCCAATCAAAGCTCGCGGAATTGCGGTAATGAATTGGCTGTTATAAGTCACATCCTCACCAACTCGGCCGTCGCCTCTAGTTGCAACTGATGCCAATATTCCGTTTCGATACACCAAGTCAACTGCTAACCCATCAATTTTTAGTTCACCCAAATATGTGGGGACTTGATCCAAGTCTCTCTCAACTCGATTTCGCCAAGCTGCCAGCTCAGCATCATCAAATACGTTATCTAGCGAATACATCCGCACTAGGTGCTCGATGGGTTCAAAGCCCTCTGCTGTTGCGCCACCAACACTCAACGTTGGTGAATCAGCTGATTGCAATAGTGGGTAGTTAGCTTCTAAATCTTGAAGTTCCCGAAATAGTTGATCGTATTTCGCATCAGATATAACTGGTTTGTCTTGTAAGTAGTAATGCCGGCGATGCAGTTCAATCTCTTCAACTAACTCAACCCAACGAGCCCGGACTTTTTCTGGTATTGCTGCAGTCACAATTACCGACTTGATCTAGTTATGGTTCCTGAACCCAGTACCCGATCACGGTCATACAACGCCAACGTTTGACCTGGGGCAACGCTTCGGGTGGATTTAACTAATTCAATCTCTATTTCATCATCGGCTCGTCGAACTATTGCTGCCATTGCTTCGCCATGCGCGCGAAGTTGAACCATGACATCACTGCCGACTTCAGGCGTTGTGCCAGAAGTCCAACGTGCACGATCCGCGGCAATTCTGGTTACGCTTAAGAGTGTTTCTGGTCCAACAAACACGGTTTGAGTTTTGGTGTCGACATTTAGCACATATCGTGGCTGACCATCTGCAGCCGGACGATCTAAATGCAACCCGCGTCGCTGACCCACCGTAAATTGATGCGCACCATCATGCTCAGTGAGTTCATTACCTGTTACCGCATCAATTACTTTTCCAACTTTTGGTTGTATTTGTTGATTCAGCCAGCCGGCAGTGTTGTTGTCTGGAATAAAGCAAATGTCATAGCTCTCTGGCTTCTCCGCAACTAACAATCCTTTTGCAGCTGCCTCAGCTCGCACTTGGGATTTAGTGACATCACCAAGTGGGAACATCGAGTGCGCAAGCTGCTCTGCGGTTAATACGCTTAGTACATACGACTGATCCTTTGCCGCGTCGATACTTCGGTGTAGCTGCTTTGAGTTGCCATCATGTTTGATCTGTGCATGATGCCCTGTTGCAATTACATCAAAGCCCAGCGCTAAACCACGCTCTAGCACTGCGGCAAATTTGATATTTTCATTACATCTAACACATGGGTTTGGCGTATGGCCAGAGGCGTACTCGGCAATAAAGTCATCAATTACTTCTTCTTTAAATCGCTCCGAGAAATCCCAGACGTAATAGGGAATACCCAATACGTCAGCCACCCGCTTGGCGTCGCGCGCATCTGATGGAGTGCAGCAGCCGCGAGATCCCACTTGACCATCATGAGTACGGGCTAGTGCTAAATGCACCGCCGTTACATCATGTCCTTGCTCCACCATTCGGGCAGCCGCAACTGCGGAATCAACACCACCGGATAACGCTGCTAGCACTTTCATAATTAATGCGACACCTTATTATCACTAACCAGTCCAGCGGCACGGGCTCGCGAAACAACTTCTGGTAGTACCGCTATTAATTGGTCAATATCAGTTTGGCTCGAGTGAGCGCCAAGCGAGAACCTGAGCGAGCTCTTTGCCTTAACTGGATCAAGTCCCATTGCGATTAGCACATGGGAAGGTTGGGCAATTCCAGCTGAGCACGCTGAGCCAGTCGAAGCCTGGACGCCATGAGCATCAAGCAGCATCAGCATTACTTCGCCTTCAGCGCCATGAAAAGAAAAGTGAGCATTGCCTGGCAGGCGATTGACTGGATCGCCGTTATAAACCGCATCCGGCACTGATTGCTTAACTCGAGCAACCAACTCATCGCGTAATTCACTAAGTCTTGTGGAATGTGCACCTTGTCTAGCAACAGCTAACTCAACGGCTAGTGCCAATGCTTGCGCACCAACTGCATTTATCGTGCCAGATCTCACGTCGCGTTCTTGATTGCCGCCATGCAAAACTGGATCTACTTTGACGCCAGTTCGTAACATCAGAAAGCCAGTGCCATGGATAGAACCAATTTTGTGACCACTAACAGATAACGCATCAACTTTTGATTGGGTCAGATCAATTGGCAATGCACCCAAAGCTTGCACTGCATCAGAATGTACCGGTATGCCGTACCTTTCAGCCAACTGCTGAACTTCAGAAATCGGCTGTACTGTGCCTACTTCATTGTTTGCCCACATCACTGAAATCAACGAGATTGATTCGTGATCGGCTTCTAATTTATCAGCTAACCAATCAAGTTTAATTCTTCCCACTGCATCAACTGGAATCTGAATTAACTGCGCCTCGCCTCGATCTGCTAGCCATTGAGCTGGATCCAAGACCGCGTGGTGCTCGATGCTAGAAATCAAAATTTGATTTTTATTAGCATTTCGATTGCGCGCCCAATGTAAGCCTTTGATCGCGATGTTATCTGATTCAGTGCCGCCAGAGGTGAAGTAAATTTCGGCAGGTCGCACTTTAATTGAGTTTGCAATTCGCTCGCGCGCTTCTTCTACTAGCTGCCGCGCGGCACGGCCAGATTGATGCAGCGAAGATGGATTCATGGCAGCACCTAATTGCTCAACCAGTAATTGCTTTACTTCTGGGAGCAGGTTTGTTGTTGCCGCATGATCCAAATAAGCCACTGGCCAAGTATCTCAGATTTGACCCAACTGACCTATCTCGCTGGGTTAATAAAGGGCGCTTGCAAGCGCGCGTCGCGCGCTAAGCAAAACCGGATCTGCTGGATCAGCAATCTCAAACAACTCCAATAATCTAGCTTTAATCTCATCTCGCTCCACGCCAACAACTGCCTTAATTGACTCAATTAGGAGTGCATATGCCTGCTCATGACTACCCTGCAAAATTAGGCTATCAGCGAAAACTAATCGGGCCGATACATCTGTTGCAGTAGGCACTTTCAAATTAGTCAGGTCCGTACCAGCAACTCTGCGCTGCAACGAAATTAGTGCTAGCGATGATTTTGCATCGGCATCAGCAGGATTAGCCATTAATCGCTCTTGATAAATTTTTTCTGCGGCATCTAATTCCCCTGCCATCAGTAAATCTGCTGCAGGATCATTTGCCTCAACTTCTTCTTCTGCTGCTTCTTGGTCAGGCAAACCAAGACCAGGCAGATTTTGTTCTTTTGCCAAAATAGTAATTTGTTCAATTATTTGGCGTAGTGCAGATTCTGGCTGCACTCCCTGAAATAGCGGCTGCACTTTTTGTGCCATAACTAAATAAACACTTGGAATTGATTGCACTTTGAATGCCTGCGCAATACCTGGGTTCGCATCAACATCAATCTTTGCTAATACCCAAGCACCGTTTCCTTCCACCGCCAGTTTTTCCAATACTGGTGAAAGTTGTTTACACGGTTGGCACCAAGTTGCCCACAAATCTAAAATCA
>WLEH01000129.1 GCA_009704345.1 Actinomycetota bacterium
TAGAGCTCCATACCCGGATATGGGTGATGTGTCGGTGCCAATCGGCAAACCGAATGCGGACAAGGTCTTCGCCACTATCCTATTGAGAAAGAAGTATATGTTGTATAACTGCTGCGCGACGATCCACGTATTTCACAACCACGCCAGTAATTTTAAGAGGCAGTGGGCGCAGAGTGATATCCAGAAGGTGGATGTTTACACTCTATTGGAGCCGCATGGCTGTACGGATTTCCGTGTCCATAAGAGTGTGGAGGACAAGTATCTGGACACGAGAATCAAGGAGTACGAGAAGTTTGCGAATAAGAAGGTTCAGTCGGTGGGAGATATAGATACACTTCTCTGGTGGAATGATAGGACTCACAAGTGGAAGGCGGAGGCACCGGCGCCGACGTATTTCGGAGCATCGGGTCGTTTCTATAGGATGAAAAATGTGTCATTGTATAACGACACATTTATGAGACTGGCGGATATTTACAGTCTTACGGTGCGAGATGGATTCAATATAGATATAGCTTCGGGGGTGAATGTGGTGGATCGCGCTTTCAACTGCGCGTTCTCGTATGACTATATGACACTGACGGATACATTAATAGGATTAATCCCTCTGGTGTATATGGGGGTGAAGCATTATCCGGAGTTTCCGCCGATAATGATACCGAATAAGCATCTGGGTCGAGTGGGGAAATATTTCAAGAATTTCCCGGGGGTGATAATCAAGCCGTTGAATGCGAATTTCTATGTGAAGGATTTCGTGACGACGGATTGTGGTCGAATGTTCCATCCACATCACGAGTGGATCAAGAATATGAGGAAGTATTTAGTTGATCGGGGCTCGGCGAAGGTTAAGAGGAGTGAATTGGGTGACGCCGTGGGCGGAACACAGGTTGGTGACGCCGTGGGCGGAACACAGGTGGGTGCCGTGGATGTCCCCAAAGACTCTGTGGCTAAGAAGAAGGTTACGTCGATGGTGGAGGGTATGACGACACCTGGCGAGGAGTTGCGTGTGATGTTGAGTAAGTATGGTGGAGCTGAGATGAAGAGTGCGACGGAGGTGATGGATGTCTGCCGTGAGATTGGCGAGAGGGTGAAGGAGATTGCGGAGTATGCCGAGGTGTATTCGGCGGAGGCGCAAGAAATAATGGAGTCGGTGAAGATAAGTGAGGATGACAGTAGGCATCGTAAGACGGATGGCGCCCTGGATCTGGGTGCTCTGGCGGCGGAGGAGGAGAATAAGGACGATGATATGGTGGTATATCCTTCGCGGGATGTGGTGATTCGCGATGCGACGTTGTTCCAGTCGAATGAGGCGTGGAACAAGTTGCGCGATATGTTGAGAGCGAAGCATCCAGAGCGCGATTGGATGTTCGTGGATCCGCTGACGGACGAGAACGTGATATTCGATGCGATCCCCGCGCTGTTGAACGCCCGAACTTTCACCTGTTATCAGGACGAATATATGGCATTCATGGTCTTCTTGCCGGACAACTGCCGTGTGATAGAGATACAGTATGAGGAGAAGGCGGATTTGCGCTACTGGCACGTGGCACAGTCAATAGGAATGGATTACACGGTTATTCCTCTTAAGCGTGAGCCGATTCAGGTACAGGTGGAGGTGGCTCTGAAGAGATTGGATCTGTATTTCGGGGGTAGATCGGTGGATATGGGTGAGGGTCATGTGGGAAGTGTGCCGATGATGTTGGGTGGTCCGGTGGCGAGGAATCTGGAGAAGCCGCGGGTGATTATCCCGGATAATCTGCAGTTGAATCTGGCGAATAAGGCGTTCGGAGAGGGAATGTGGGCGCATAATCGCGAGGAGGGATTCTGGGGTGTCTTATCGCAGTGGCACAAGAGGGGATACATTGATCTGGCGGTGTCTAACACTGCGAACCCGAATATCTGGATGTTTGGTATGGGCGATATCCTCTTGTATGAGCGAGATAACTTGGATTACCTGGGTGCTAATTTGGAGTATGAGACGGGACTATTCGGAGGTCCATATCCGGTGAAGGAGAATGTGAGAAACAAGAGGTGGATATATTGGGCGAAGTATCCGGAGTTACTGGATGCTATGGCGACGGATGATGCGATCCAGGGATGGTCTGGGCGTACGGTGGGTTCGATCTTCTATGCGGCTATAAAGAATTCGGTGCAGAAGGCACATCGAGGTGGTATTGCGTGGGACAAGTATGTGGATGACTGCCAGTTGACGACGGGTGGTGCCTATAGGGTTGATAAGGCGGATTACTATAGACGGGTGATGACGGCGCGATTCGGTGTGTGTGTTCCGGGTAATGGTTACAAGACGTCGCATGAGATAGAGTATATGGCGTTTGGTACTGTGCCGATTATGATGAAGGATGTGGATGTGAATTATGCGGTGCCGTTGGTGGAGGGTGTACACTATATATCGGTGAGTGCTGCGACGGAGATTCCGAAGGTGGTGAGGTCGATGGATGAGGCGACGTGGGTGAGAATGTCGCGGGCGTGTCGAGAGTGGTGGAAGCGGTGTGCGTCGGTGGAGGGTGCGTTCCGAACGACGATGGACTGTGTTAGGGCAGCGGTGGCTAAATAATGATGGCGGGCTACTATAAATGGGCGTGGAGGATTATCTCATGATGACGGGAATCTACATGGCTATTATACTATTGGTGACGTCTTCTATAGTGGATATGGTGTATAAATTGTATATGATGTTTTAGTGACCGCGCCTATATTAATAGATATAGGAGTGGAGAGTGTGTACGGGGGGCGTGGATTAATTGGTCGCGGGTGATTTTTTGGATGTTTTCTTGCGTTGGGCGGAGATATTGGCGAAGAGTGCTGCGGTTTTGCCGTTGACGTGTTTGCGGTTATAGGGGTAAATGTCGATGTCTTGTAGTTCGCCGAAGAATGCGGGGTTTTGTGAGAGTGTGGTGAGGGATCGCAGGGTATTTTGTGGTAGGAATTTGTAGAATCCTACGGTGCGGAATTGTCGGTGAGTTTTGTCGAAGTTTGTTTTAGCGAGGTTGAAGGATGGATCAATAGGTAGGAATATGTTTGATTCCTCTAGGGTTTCGCGTGTGGCGTTGAAGGATGCGAGTGGGTCGGTGGTGTCGCTGCCTCCGCCGGGTATGGAGAGTTTGGAGGAGGGTAGGGTGATAGCGTATTTGAATTTGTAGAGGTCTTGGCCTAGTTTCTGGTTATCTTCGAAGAGGGGTAGGATGTGGTTGTGGGGTTTGGGTGTGGTGCGGCTGTAGGGTAGTTTGACGAATGATATGTTTTTGCCGCCGTGTGATTGATGAATGATGAAGAAGTTTTTGAAGAATTGTGTTTTGATGGCGTTGGTGAGGGCATCGCGTTGTGTTTGTGAGAGGTTGGATCCGTCGTGTTTTTTATAGATGGTGGTGTGGGGTAGTAGTTGTGGTGCGATGGGTTTATTGAAGTTGATGGGAGTTGCGATGAGTTTGTAGTGGTTGTATTCGTGTTGTTTCCAGGAGTGTTTGAATGATGTGGAGGATGGGTTTGTGGAGGGTGGTAGTAGGTGTTTGTGTTCTTGGAGGTTGTGGAGGACATCGTCGAATGGTGTGGTGTCAAATAGTTGGAGGTATTGATCGATGGAGTTGATGTGGATGATATCGTTATTGATTTGGATGGATTTGATGTTCTGGAAGGTGAGGGGTTGTGTTTGTTTGCCGGCGACGAAGAGTAGTTTGGAGGGGTGTTGCTGGAGGAGTATGATGGATGAGTTGTAGAATCGGTGTGATTTTTGTGTGAGTTTGAAGTCGTATGTGTTATTGGGTGAGGAGGGTATGAGGTTATTTTGAGAGAGGTTGAGGGTGTGGTATGATTTGAGTTTGGAGAGGAAGTTTTTGAGGGTGGATTTATTGTGTGGTGGTGTGGGCGAGATGGGTGGATAAAGGATGATATTTTTATTGAGGTTGATGAGGTATGAGTGGTAGTTGTGGAATATTTGGGGGATGTCGATCATATTTATAGGAGTGGAGGTAAAAGATGGGAGGAGATTCACCAGCAGTTGTCGCACCTAGAGAGCGATGAGCTAGTAAGAAGCCGAAACGTTCTAAGACAAAAAGAACGTAACCTAGAAACAATCCGAAGATTCTGCAGAGTAGAATACCTCTGCAAAGAAAAGAGTGAAGAATTAA
>WLEH01000013.1 GCA_009704345.1 Actinomycetota bacterium
GATCTACAAAAAATAAATGGATCCGACGAGGCTCGCAATCTGCCGTCAGCCTTCCCCTTGCTGGCGCCAGACCCGTTATCTCGCCGGACCCAAGCGCAAATTAGGGCGCCGTGACAACTGAGTCAAAGTGAGTTGTGGAAGAAATTGTGGAAAAGTTGGGGAATAGCACTCTTTTTTTGCGCACAGTTTGTGCATACCGCTGTTGATATCTAGCGAATCCCTTAATTGGCAGCAGATTTCCCCTCACAGATTTGCGTAATTTGTCTAAACTGCGGTGTGGATTAAAAAAAGTTCACAGAATTTCAAATTTAGGTGTGCAGATGACTGAGAACGATCAGCCACAACTTGAGTTTGCCCCAACCGATACTTCTGAAATTGTTGAAGTACGTCGCTCGAAAAAGCGAACCAGATCTGTTGCGGCATGGCGCGAATCTGGCCGATTAATAATTTCAGTGCCAGCTCGAATGTCACGCAGGGAAATTGATCACCACATTTTGGAGTTAACTTCTCGCATAATTGCGGCCGAAGCAATTATGGGCGATGACCAATTGGTTAAGCTCAGTGAGGAACTAATCTCGCATTACTTGCAACCAGAGTTTGGCGATTTACGACCTGTGTCAGTTAATTGGTCAACTAGACAGCGTGAATTACATGGATCTTGCACCTCAGTTGATCGGACCATTCGAATTGCCAAGCGAATTGCTACGGCACCAGATTACGTGATTGAAGTTGTGTTGTTACATGAACTAATTCATTTATTGCACCATGATCACAATAAAGAATTTTATGGGTTAGTTAAACGTCATCCAAAATACGAGCAAGCAGAGGCATTCTTAGCTGGCATGAGCCATGCAGACAGTTACTAGAGTGATTTAGCTACCGTTATCGCCAGCTCATTTGGATCATCTAATTCGTCTTGCTTTGGTAACAAATCTAGATTCTGCCAAATGTAATCACGTCGTTCTGCCCCGATTAATTCAGTTAACTTATTAAAGAAATCAAATGCTGCTCGCATTCGCTTGGGGCGAATCTCTAATCCCACCAGCGCGGCAAACGCATTTTCAGCAGGCCCGCCAGTTGCACGTCTTCGTCTGATTGATTCAAACATTGCAGCGTAGTTTGATAACTTACTGGCGGTTGCGCTTTGAGCAACAACTTCAACCCAGCCTTCGGAGAGCGCTAGCAGGTTTTCTAATCGAACTAACGCTGCCTGCTGTTCTGGCGTTAACTCTGGCGTTAGTACGCCACCTTCTAGCGCAGCTGCAATTGCTTGCGGATCAGATGGATCAATTCCTTCGAGTGCACTTTGCAATCTCGAGGTGTCCACTCGCATCCCAGCCGCATGTATTTCAACCGCAGTAATAATTGCGCCACTTAACCAATCAACTGAGTTAAATAATCGCTGTCGAGCAATTTCGCGACTTGCCAGAAAGTGCAGCAAATCCTCCGCTGGTACGCTGATTTCAGCGGCATAATCATCACAGCGTTGAATAATCAAAGCCGGTCGTGGCTTATCGGTGAGTAGTAACCCAACATCGGCTGCGCCCATGACATCCATCGCAAGTGCGGCCAGTGATTGACCAACTTGCATCCCAACCATCGCCGAAGTCAATCCTTTGACCATCTCCATCATCGGCTTAGTTAGTTCGATCAATTCAGGTGGAATCTGATCGTTGCCCGGCATCAAGGTGGTCATGGAGTCAGCCATTCGACGCAATACTGGATCAGAAATGATTCGCCATGCGTTTAGGGAGTAATTGATCAAGTCCTTGCGAGACCATGCCTCAAGATCAATACCTAGAGCTGGGAATGAAGTTGCTTGATCAAGCCAAAGGTCAACAGTTCTACCAGCATTCTGGGTTCGACTTAACTCGCTCATGGTTGGTTGGTGGTCACCAGCTGCCACAACCTGACCAATTGCAGTTTCCGAGATTGAATTCCAGTTGATGCCAGCATTGCCACTTTGCATCATTTTGCCAAGTTGTTCAAACATCTGACCCATTTGATTCAATGGCTCACCTTCGCTGGGTGGTTGAAAGCCAAACGGAATGCTCATTGTGTTCTCTCTTTCGATTGCCAACGATAGCGACAAATTCTTAACCGGGCGCACTCAATCAAGCCTGCAAATTCTGGTAAATGGGTTAGATTTACTGCTACGGAGAGGGAACGCGGTGAGTACTTTACTGTGGTGGTCATTACCAATTTTAACTTTGGTAATTGGAACTGCCTGGGCAATTTGGAATTCTAAGCCGCGCCGATCAAATCATCCAGATCGAGATATCCAAGCTAGGCGTCGATTTGAACAAGCAGTTGATCGTGTTACTGATAAACCCACTTCAAGTTCAGGGGAGTGACCATTTTTAGCGGATCTTGGCGGCGTTTGTTGTTAGTGTGGTTAGCAATAGCAGCAACAGCGCTGCCGGTTCCGTATTTGTCCCAGCAACCTGGACCAGTCTTTAACACCTTAGGTTCGCTCGGCGAGCAAGATTTTATTGAAATAACGAATGCTGAGACATATCCAACTTCTGGACAGTTAGATATGACCACCGTGCGCGAAGTTGGTGGGCCGCAGCGCACAATAACTTTGGGTGAAGCGGTTTATGGTTGGCTAAACCCTGATATTTCAGTTATTCCGCGCCGCGCCAATTACCCAGATGACATCACTGCTGAGCAAGCGCGCACTCAAAGTACTCGAGCATTTGCCTCAAGTCAGGAAATTGCGTTAGGTGCTGTTTTAAGAGAATTGGGAATTCCATTCACGGAAAATGTCTTTGTCGTTGATGTCATATCAGATCGACCAGCTGCATTATTTTTGAAATCAAATGACCAGATTCTTAGCGTAAATGGTGTTCAAGTAAATTCAATTGGCGGAACAATTGAAGAAGTCAGGAAGACCTCGCCTGGCAACAAAGCCACAATTGTTATTTTGCGAGATGACAGCGAATTGGTTTTTGAGATTCCAACTGTGGCTGCACCAGATTCCGAATCGGCAGGCTCAATTGGTGCATTCTTAACAAGTGAGATTAATTCTGAGATTGAAGCAAACTTTGCAGATCAACGAGTTGGCGGTCCAAGTGCTGGTTTAGTTTTTGCGTTGGCAATTTACGATCAATTAACGCTGGGCGAATTGGTTGGAAATGCCCATATTGCTGTTACTGGCACTATCACCACTACTGGGGAAGTGGGTTCAATTGGTGGTATTCGACAGAAAATGATTGGTGCTAAAAAGGCAGGGGCAACTGTTTTTCTGTTACCCATTGATAACTGCGCTGAGGCAGTACAGCGCATTCCAGCTGGTCTTCGAGCAATTCCTGTGAAAACTCTGCGAGAGGCAATTAGCGTGTTGGAAAAATTAAAATCGGACGCATCGGGCGATCTGCCATCTTGTAGTGCGGGGTAATTTCGGGTCAATTAGAGTACGCCGGTGACTTTCTTTCAACAAAATCCATTCGGCGACCGGCCGACACCGCCTAGTCTGCCAACAGGTAGATCCCGCGCCTTCTTGTTCGCCATTTCAATTGTGGTGGCATTAGGCCTACTCACTTCTTTCTTTGCTGGTTTCTACACTGACTATCTGTGGTTTAGATCTGTAGACTCACAAGCAGTCTTCACCACGATCTTGACCACTCGAATTTTGTTGTTCACAGTTACATTAGTAGTAAGTGTGTTGTTTTTATGGGGCACGGTATTTTTGGCTTACCGATTACGTCCCGCCCAAACTGCAATTTTAATTCCAGAGGCAGTTGACAAGTTACGAAAGTTATTGGCTTACGGTATCGCTGGCGTGTTAGCTATGTTGATGGCGCTCTCAGCTGGCAGCAATTGGGCGCAGTGGTTAAGTTTTATAAATCGGGAACCATTCAACTACGACGATCCACACTTCGGTATTGATGTTTCATTCTTTGTTTTCACCTATCCAGTTTTGCGGTTACTAATTGGCACTGGAATTACGCTCTCGTTGTTTATGTTCATTATTGGCTTTTTGATTCACTCGGCAAATGGTGCAATTGTGTTGCAACCGGATCAGCGTCGGGTGACCCCACAAGCAACCGCACATCTGTCAGCAATCCTTGGCGTGTTCATGTTGTTCAAAGCAGGCGCATATTGGCTAGATCGATACGGCCTAGCGGTGCAATCAAACACACTGGTGGATGGTCTGCAATACACTGATGTTCAAGCAGTTTTGCCAGTTCGAGCGCTGCTAACTGGTATTGCTGCACTGGTTGCAATTTTGTTCTTCGTAAACATTTTCCGACGCAGTTGGCGCATTCCAATCACTGCAGTGGGTCTTTTGGTTGCAACTTCAGTTCTAGCGGGCGGGGTATATCCGTCACTATTAGAGCAATTCCGAGTTCGACCAAGCCAAGCAGCATTGGAGGCGCCCTATATTGAGCGCGGCATCAATACGACCCGTGACGCTTACAATTTAACTGATGTTGTTAAAGAAGACTATGCAGCAGTCTCTCAGCCAAAGATCGAAAACTTAGATCAGTTCCAGGGAACGTTAAGTAAAGTTCGATTAATGGATCCGGCAGCACTAGCGCCAACATTTAATCAGTTGCAGCAGATTCGTGGTTACTACTCATTCGGCGATCAGCTTGATGTTGCCCGATATGAAATTGATGGTGAATTGCGTGGCGCAATTTTGGCAACTAGAGAAATTAATCTAGATGCGATCCCGCAGGCACGTAACTTCATTAACTCCCACTTTGTTTATACCCACGGATTTGGTATCTCTGCGGCATTTGATAGCACGGTGCGTCCCGATGGTGGACCAGTGTTTTTCGAACGCGACATCCCACCTCGCGGACCGCTAGATATAACTGAACCACGTATTTATTTCGGTGAGCGTTCGCCAGATTACTCAATTGTTGGCGCACCAGAGGGTGCTGATCCAGTTGAGCTGGATTATCCAGATGAAACTTCGCCAACCGGTCAACAGAACAACACTTATAGTGGTGATGGCGGTGTGCCGATTGGCTCATTCTTTAACCGCTTGATGTACGCAATTTCATTTAGTGAAGTCAACATCATGCTCTCGGACTTCGTTAATGAAGAATCACAAGTTCTTTATGTTCGAGATCCAAGTGCTCGAGTGCAGAATGTAGCGCCATGGCTAACGTTGGATTCAGACCCTTATCCAATTGTTTCCGAAGGCAGAATTAAGTGGATTGTGGATGGCTACACCACCACTTCACTGTTCCCATATTCAGAGCGAGTTTCGCTGGGTTCAGCCACAACTGATGCTCTTGGTGTAACTGGCAGCACGATTTCCAGATTGAGCACCGATCAAGTTAACTACATGCGCAACTCAGTTAAAGCAGTTGTCGATTCATATGAAGGAACCGTGACGCTTTACGGTTGGGAAGCTGATGAACCAATTCTGAAAGTTTGGGACAAAGTATTTCCAGGACTAATTAAGCCTCGAGCAGAGATGCCAGAATCAGTATTCAATCAGGTGCGTTACCCAGAAGACTTATTCAAAGTGCAGCGCTCGGTCTACGCGAAGTATCACGTGACTACACCAGCATCGTTCTATAACGGTCAGGACTTCTGGTCTGTGCCACAAGATCCAACCGCTGAAGGTGCTGCGCTATCGCAACCGCCTTACTACTTGCAGATTCAAATGCCAGGTGATGAAGAAGAGTCGTTTATGTTGACTTCAGCTTATTCACCCGTACAGCGCCAAACACTGGCTGCATTTATTGCGGTTGGCTCAGATCCAAGGCGAGATGATTACGGCAAGATCAGGGTGCTTCAGTTACCAAGTAACACAGTTATTCCTGGTCCAAATCAAGTGCAGAACAACTTTGAATCCGATCCGCAAGTAGGCCAGGAACTTAATTTGCTGCGCCAAGGTGGTTCAAACGTTCGACTAGGCAATTTGCTTTCATTACCAATTGCAGGCGGCTTCTTGTATGTTGAACCAGTTTATGTTCAAGGTGCAGCTGGCGATGGTTATCCGTTGCTAAGGCGTGTTTTGGCATCGTTTGGTCAGAAAGTGGTATTCAAACCTAACCTCGAAGAAGCATTGTTCGAGTTGTTTGGTTCATCCGCTGGAGTCCCAGATGAAGTAACCCCTGGCGATGATGAGGGTGAACCAGCAGAGCCAGATGCTGCTCAAACTGCGCAGCAGCGATTGAATCAAGCGCTATCTGATATGCAAACCGCGCTGAGCGAAGCGGACACTGCGCTGCGCAATGGTGATTTCACCGCTTATGGTTCTGCGCAACGCAGATTAGAAGCGGCGCTGCAACGGGCAGTTGCTGCGCAGCGAGAGGTGGATTCAGCGACTAACTAGTGCTCCGATAGGCTTGCACTCCGCAACGCGGGGTGGAGCAGCTCGGTAGCTCGCTGGGCTCATAACCCAGAGGTCGTAGGTTCAAATCCTGCCCCCGCTACCAATTAAACCCCCCCTCGGAAGAGGGGGGGTTGCTTTCTAACTTAAGCAGCTACCAATTCTTGCTTTTGGCTAATTCTCGAATCGCAGCGCCAGCCATGGTGATGCGTTCCTTCCTTTGCGCAGTTTTGACCATGCTGTGAGTAGTTGCACTTGATACCACCATTACTGCGCCCAAGACCATCAAGATCATCGCCACTAGTTTTGTGGACTTAAGGTTTGTTTTTACTCTCCTTCGGCCTTACCTCCACGGCTGGCCTTTGATTCAAACCATACGCTTGCTTCACAACAAAAATGCTGGTTTTTTCTGTCTACTAATTCACATCAGTTTTACGTCACATCAAATGTGCAGTATGGTTTCGCTATTACCGCTGAGGATGTCGGGGAAGGCAAACCTCAGGAGGTGATGGCCGTGGGGAAAAACCCCTATTTGTCGCAGCTTCAGTTGCGCGTAACTGGGCAACTAAGCATTTATGCCGCACCAATGTCTGTTGTGTCACACCTACAATGGAGCATTGAGTCAATCATCACATTGGCGTCGCCATGGAGTTGGCAACCGCAACCATTGATCCCAAAATCACAATCCTGTTCCTTGCCTTTTCGAACCACAATTGACAATTTGCCCAGACTAGTTTCAGCACTCTATGAGTTTCCTAATCTTTATGCTGAAGTTGTGCGCGATCCAATCAATGGTGGCTTAGGAGAAAGGTGGCTGATTACACCGAATCTAGGCTTACGACGACTGGATATCAACGAGTTTGGCGATGCAGTGGTAGATGAGAATCAACTGCGCAGCGCCATTGCAGCAGGCGAGCAGTTGCTGGAAAAATTGAGTTGGTTGATAGGCGAGCCTTGGGAGCGGGAACTTGAGCCGCTTCGAATTTCCCCAGTAGTTGAGAATGCTCGGCTATTAGCCGCTGGGGGATAACTGGGTCGGATTGGCTATCGGGTATCTTTTCGCACTCAGTCCCCTATAGCTCAATTGGCAGAGCAGCCGGCTGTTAACCGGCAGGTTTCTGGTTCGAGTCCAGATGGGGGAGCCACCACTAGATTTAGGCCATGTCGCCAACCATTTCATTTATAGGTGCTGCCCAAACCGTAACTGGTAGCAAGTTTCTAGTGTCAACTGATCAAGTACAGATTCTGGTTGATTGCGGCATGTTCCAAGGAATTAAAGAGCTGCGATTGCAGAATTGGCAGCCATTTCCAATTAATCCAAGTCAGCTAGATGCAATAGTGATAACGCATGCCCATTTAGATCACTGTGGTTATTTACCAAGATTGGTGCGACAAGGTTTTAATGGCAAAATTTATTTAACTGAATATACCGCTGCTTTAGCAAAAATTATTCTGCGCGATAGCGCAAAGATTCAGATGGAAGATGCCGAGTTTGCACAGGCAAAGGGATTTTCTAAACACAATCCACCGCTGCCGCTATATACCGATGACGACGCGGAAGAGGCGATCAAATCATTTGTTGAAGTCGATTTTCGAACTGACTTTGCCATCTCAGCTGATTCAAGTGTGAAATTTCTTCCCAGCGGCCATATTTTAGGTGCCGCATTTATTGAGTTAACTGTTGCTGGTAAAAAATTATTGTTCTCTGGTGATTTGGGACGACCTGTGCATCCGGTGCTCGCTGCGCCAGATTCAATTCCACCAATTAAATACGATGCTGTAATTGTGGAATCAACTTATGGTGATCGAATTCATGAAGATTCCGGCTCAATACTGGCCGACACAATTAATCGCACCATTGCCCGTGGTGGCACAGTATTAATTCCGGCTTTTGCGGTAGATCGAACTGAAGTTTTACTGATGCAACTTAAGGAATTAGTGGAGAGTAAAGAAATTCCTACAGTTCCTATTTTTGTTGATTCGCCGATGGCATCAGCAGCACTGGATTGTTATCGCAGCGCAATTGCCGAAGATAGTCCAGAAATTAATGCTGAAGTTCGAGTTGATCCAAGCCATGACATTTTTGCGCTGGCTAATTTGCATGAAACACAGAGCGTAAGTGACTCAAAAGCACTAAACCAACTAAAACGCCCCGCCATCATCATTGCCGCTAGCGGCATGGCAACTGGCGGCCGAGTGGTGCATCACTTAGCAAGGCTGCTACCTGATAGCGCAAATACGGTCATTTTGGTTGGCTTTCAAGCACCAGGCACGCGTGGCCGATCATTGCTTGAGGGTGCGCCAACAGTGAAAATGCATGGTATTCATGTTGCAGTTGGCGCTGAAGTTGTTTATTTGCCAGGGCTATCGGTGCACGCTGATCAAACTGAGTTGCTCAGCTGGCTATTTGACACGGGTGCTAGTTATGAACAAATGTTCATTGTGCACGGTGAGGTTCCCGCCGCAACTAAATTTGCGGAGTTAATTCAGGCAAAGTTCCCAGGGAAAGTGACTATTCCAGCGCAAGGTGAGACCTTTAATGTCTGACTCACTTTGAGTTCGCTTTTGTTTTTCATGTCAATTGCAATTCCCAGATCATGACTAAACTAGGCAGCAGATGAAGGCTCAATCAGGTATCTCTTCTGAGATAGTTACCGTGAACCAAGTAACTGGTTAGACTTTCTGCATGAATAAACTTTTAAGAACTGCAATCATTTGGGTAGTTTTAATTCCAGTGTTTTATCTGCTTGGGCAATTCTTGGGTTATTTCATTTTCTGGGCACTTGGCTATGACGAGGGTGAATCTATTCTGACTGGACCAGTTATTGATCGATTTATTGTTTCTATTCCAGTTGGGGTGCTGATGCTCACTCCATGTGTGCAAGCGGTTCGGTATGGCTTTGCGGCAAAGCGCGCAGTGGGCCGCAAAGCGCTATTTCCTACGTTAGCGGGAGCGCTAGCTGGAAGTTTTATTTTCTTCTCGCTGCTGGTATCGCTACTTGGTTTGGCCTAAGCCAGATCTCTTTTTGAGACACCCTTAGGGTTGGACAATCATGGTTAACCTTGTCAGTGCTGAAGCAATTGAAAAAAGCTACGGTAAAGATCCAGTCCTAGCTGGCGTCTCGCTTGGCGTTGCCCAGGGAGAGCGAATTGGCGTAGTTGGCCGAAATGGTGGCGGTAAATCAACCCTGCTTCGCATATTGGCGGGGATAGAAGTTGCTGATGCTGGCAAAGTAACTCATAACTCAGAGTTGCGACTAGGTCATCTAACACAGGTGGATGTAGTTGATAAGTCTCAATTAGTTTCTAGTTTTATTTTTGGTAACCAGCAGACTCATGCCTGGGCCAGCAATTCGTTAGCACGCGATGTGATATCTGGGTTATTTGGTTCACTTGAGTCAGAGTTGCTGAATCGCGAGCTTGGTCAACTATCTGGTGGTGAACTGCGACGCGTGGCATTGGCCAGATTGTTAATCTCAGACTTAAACCTAATTTTTCTCGATGAGCCGACGAACCACTTAGATATTAATGGCATAAACTGGTTAGCCCACCATTTAAGAACTAGGAAAAATCTGGCCGTGATTGTGGTCACCCACGATCGCTGGTTTTTGGATGAAATCTCTGATCGAGTCTGGGAAGTAGTTAATGGAAGTGTGGCGGAGTATGACGGCGGTTACAGCGCATTTGTTTTGGCAAAGGCGGAGCGATTGCGCCAAGCTGCCGCAGAAGATGCTCGGCGCAATAACTTAATCCGAAAAGAATTAGCTTGGTTGCGCCGCGGCGCACCGGCTCGAACTACTAAACCGAAGTTTCGAGTAGATGCTGCGAATCAATTGATTAGTAAAGAGCCACCACCGCGCGATCAAGCAGAGCTACTGAATTTTGCCGTTAATCGATTAGGCAAGCGGGTATACGAACTACATGATGTCTCATTAACCTTGCCAGGTGGTGTGGCGATTCTAAAAAATGTCACATTAGATTTTGGTCCGGGAATTAGATATGGCATTTTAGGAAATAACGGTGTGGGTAAAACTACGCTGCTGAAATTGCTAACTGGATCAACTTTGCCAACCAGTGGCAGAGTGCAAACTGGTACCACCGTTAAAGCTGGCTATTTATCGCAGCATCTCGATGAACTGGACCCTAGTTTTCGAGTATTAGAAGCAGTTGAGCAAATTTCACATCATGTTGATCTTGGTAATGGCAAAGAATTATCAGCCAGTCAGTTATGTGAGCGATTGGGATTTGGTGCTGATCTGCAATGGACCCCAGTGAGTGACTTATCGGGTGGTGAGCGAAGACGGCTTCAATTAACTCGCATTCTGATGAGTGGACCAAACGTAGTGATTTTGGATGAGCCAACAAATGACTTTGATGTGGAAACGCTTGCGTCCCTAGAAGACTTATTAGATGGTTTTGCCGGCACATTGCTTGTGGTTTCGCACGACAGATATTTCCTGGAGCGAGTATGCGATCAACTCTATTTACTCGATGGCAGCGGCGGGATAGCTCATCTCCCTGGTGGAATTGAGCAGTATTTGAATCAAGACGCGGTGACGCTGCAGACAATTACCCAAACCGAAAAACCAAAGGTGAACATTTGGCAGCTACAAAAGGACCTGACTAAAGTGGAGCGAAAGCTAACTCAATTGGGTGAAAAGGTAATTGAAATCCAGTTAAGAATGGCCAGCGCGACAAATGATTACCAGCAACTTCAGGAACTCCAAAGTGAATTAGAAATTACCCAAGTAAGCCAACAGGAGTTTGAAGTGAAATGGCTAGAACTGCTTGCTGAAATTGAAACGGGCCAGAAGTCATCTAATTCATAACGTAGAAGTCGCAATTCCAGTTGTTTCCAGTATATTTCGCTTATGCTGCTCAATTCCAAACAGTTATTCTCCTTAGCAAACATCGCTGGCCCAGTTGTTGCTGCGATCGCCGTGGTTTATTTTTGGAATACAAAACCAGATGCAATTGAAGTTGCCCTAATCGGTTTAGTTTTAATTGGCGGAGTACTTACGGCAGTGCATCATGCTGAAGTAATTGCAGCTTATGTTGGCAGAGCAATTGGTGCTTTGATTCTGGCTTTTGCTGTTACTGTGATTGAAGTGGGTTTAATTGTCGCGATCATGTTGTCCTCAGATGGTGGTGCAGCAACATTAGGTCGAGATACGGTCTTTTCTGCCATCATGATTACTTGCAACGGCATAGTTGGACTATCAATTGTTGCTGCGTCACTTAGAAACACCACACTGAGTTTTAATTCTGAAGGTAGCGGTGCTGCCTTAAGTGCGATTGCAACAATTGCAACTTTGACTTTGGTGCTTCCGGTATTTACTACTGGGAGTGCTGGGCCAA
>WLEH01000130.1 GCA_009704345.1 Actinomycetota bacterium
ACCAGCGCATATGCCAGAACCAGTAACGGCGAAACCTGCTTCTTGAAACTATTAATTAGCCCCAACCCGAGGCCAACCATGGCGAGCAACATAACTGTGCCAAATCCAAACTGAGGGGCAAATGTCCAGCCCGTCACCGCACCAAGCCCAACAAATACTGCACTCAGCACCGCTTTATTAACTACCGCATCCAGAGTGAGTGGCCGACTATCCACAGCCGAAAAATTAGGATTAAAGGCGTATTCGCCAACAGCTCTTTCAATTACGGGGTTTGACATATTTCCTCCTGGCCAAATTGTAGTGAATTTCTTTGGAATTGCCGGAGAACGCCTACTTAACCCGCGCTGTGGCAAACCAGCGATCACCATTGCGATGAACCACTACTGGCACGCCATAGGTAGCGCTCAAGGTTACCGATGAAATTACCTGCTCAATTGGCCCACTTGCAATGACTTTTCCGCCTCTAAGTAAAAGCACATGGGTAATACCCGCTGGAATCTCTTCAACATGGTGGGTGACCATCACAATGGCCGGTGCATCAACCTTAAGGCAAAGTTGCTGCAATTTGTTTAACAGTGATTCCCTGGACCCTAAATCAAGAGCAGCCGTAGGTTCATCAAGTAACAGCAATTCAGGATTAGGCATCAACGCTCGAGCAATCAGAACGCGTTTGCGCTCACCATCGGAAATGTTGGCAATTCGTTTGTCTGCTAGATCAGTTAGAGACCAATCCCCCAAAAGGTCAGTTGCCCGCTTCTCGTCGATGTCCGCGTATCGCTCAAGGCCCATTCCGGTTACGCCATGCACTGCGCTAATGACGGCATCATGCACTGACTCATCAAAGCCGATTCGATTTAGCATGTTCGCGGTAGCCAATCCAATTCGTGCTCTAATTTCAGTTATATCACTAATACCAAATTGCTCACCTAGAACTTCAACGGAACCATTAGCTGGAAAAATATAACCACTTAATAAATGCAAGAAAGTGGTTTTGCCAGCGCCGTTGGGTCCCAAAACGGCCCATTTCTCGGATGTACGCATTTGCCAATTAACATTCTGAAGGATGCGTGTTTTACCTCTGGTAACAGAAACATCAGAGAGTTTTGCAATTGTGGACACGCCCCGAAGCCTATCTAATCTGTAGTTTGTTCGATCATTAAGGTTTCCCAGTGCTAGCTGAACCCTTTAATGCAATTCTTTGGCATTCCGCAGTTGTCGCAAAGGCCTGCTCAGCGGAGATCGCCGAGCGAGGTTCAGCGGGTCTATCAAATGAACTTTTCAAGGCATCATCAAATTACCTGTATTTGACAAACGTGATTAATGATCAATTTGTAGCCAGTACTAGAGACGGAACCCAACAATTCATTTTTGACATCACAAAAAATGCATACGAGAAATTAGCAACGAATCTGCCACCTCCAGAATTAAATTCCATAACAATTGTTTTACGCAATTACGATGAATTGCTAAAAGGTCTTACGCAAGATGTAGGCAAGAACCAAATTGATTTTGTTGAATTCGATTCGACTATCGATCTGGGAGACACTTCCCTTTTTCAGCTGAATATATTTGATGAAATAGGTTTGCGGAAATTATTCGATATGAATAAATTGATTTTCCTTCTTGACATAGTGCTTAACCCAAATTCATCTTTATCACTAGGGTCTCGTCGAAATACCGTAAAACTATCTCAAGCAGCCAAGAATCACTTACTTTCAAGCCAAAGAGATCTAACAAATGCACTAGTGTTTGATCTTGCTTCAAGGAAGGCTAAACTCCTACCATGATTCTTGATGCTTCAAATTCCTATCAATCAATCAATATTTCCGATGAAATAAAACAGCTAATATCTGAAAGTGACAGAAACACGCAATTGCCAATGCTTGTATTTAGTGATGTTGATTCAACATTCATCAAACAGGAAGTTATTGATCTGCTAGCAGGGTTTGCGGGTAAGCAAGCTGAGGTTGCCGCTGTTACCGAGCGAGCAATGAATGGAGAAATAGATTTTAAGGAGTCCCTAAAACTTCGGGTGGCTACGCTCAAGGGTCTGCCAGTTTCGGTATTAAAAGAGGTATCACAAGAAGTCGAAGTCTCTGATGGAGGCATTGATCTAATCCAACATTTAAGGAAGCAAAATCACTATTTTGCACTCGTTTCTGGCGGTTTTACTCAGATTCTCGAGCCCTTATGTCAGAAACTTGAAATCGAAAACTTCAAGGCAAATAATCTAGAAATCAAAAACGATACGCTCACTGGCAATATTGTTGGTGACGTTGTTGATGCTCAAGCAAAAGCAGATTATCTGATTGCGCTATCACGGAAATTTAATATTCCGCTCTCAAATGTTATTGCGATCGGCGATGGGGCCAACGATCTTGAAATGATGAAGATTGCTGGACTATCTGTAAGTTTCAATGGAAAGCCCAAAGTCACACAGGCAGCCAATGTTTCAATTGTAGGGCCCTGGCTAAATCACGTGATTCAATTGCTGTAACTACCCAGCGATATGGAAGCCACCATCAACGTGAAGAATTTCACCAGTAGTAGCTGGTAACCAATCAGAGAAAAGCAAAATGCATGCTTTTGCTGCAGGTTCTGGGTCATCTACATTCCACGACAATGGGGATCGTTCCACCCAGGCATCTTCAAACACCTTGAATCCTGGAATACTTTTTGCCGCAATAGTTCGTAACGGTCCAGCTGCAACCAAATTACATCGAATTCCGGCAGGGCCCAAATCTCGGGCTAAATATCGTGATGTGGACTCTAGCGCAGCCTTAGCAACACCCATCCAGTCATAGACCGGCCATGCTCTGGATGCATCAAAATCTAAGCCAACGATGCTTGAGCCGGGAGTGAGTAGATCTCGAACTGCCATCGTTAGACTTTTCAGCGAATAGGCACTCACTTGAAGTGCAGTTGCTACATCTTCCCATTTCGTATTGAGGAAATTCCCACCCAATGCGGTTTGGGGGGCGAAACCAATCGAATGAAGCACCCCATCCAAATTTCCAAAATATTCTGAAACGTTAGCCGATAATCGATCAAGATGATCTTCATTTGTAACATCCAATTCAATCACTGGTGCTGGTTTAGACAATCGTTTACTGGCTCGTTCAGTTAACGACATTGCGCGACCGAATGAGGTCAGAACAATCTCCGCACCTTCCTCTTGGGCCAACCGAGCAACATGGAACGCAATAGATTGGTCACTCAATACTCCTGAAATTAATAGTTTTTTACCAGTTAGTAAAGACATTAGTTCCCCATTCCTAGGCCGCCATCAACTGGTATTACTGCACCAGTGATAAAACTTGCATCTTCAGATCCCAAGAAGAGAACCGTTTTAGCAATCTCAGCTGGTTCAGCAATTCTGCCTAATGGAGTTTGCGATACAACCTGATCTTTAAAGTTGTTAGGGAGTGAATTTGTCATATCAGTATTAACATAGCCGGGAGCCACCACATTAACTCGAATATTTCTTGAACCCAGCTCACGAGCCATACTGCGCGCCATGCCAATCAAGGCTGATTTTGTGGCAGCATAAATTGTGCTGCCAGCACTGCCCGACATTCCCAAGACACTGCCAATGAGAACAATTGAACCAGAACGCTGTTTCATCATCGATTTAGCAGCGCGACGACATAACCTCATGGTTGCAGCTAAATTGGTTTGCAACAGGTATTCGATGTCATCATCCGAAGTGCGAATTAATAAAGTTTCACGACTAATACCAGCATTCGCCACTAGTACGTCAACTTGATAACCAGCCCCTTCGATTTGATCAAAAATCGCGTCAGCTGCGCCTTGCTGTGTTAGGTCTGCAATCAAGGTAGTGCAACCAGCCAATTCAGTCATGTTTCGACTAGTTATAAAAACCTGAAAACCCGCAGCCTGATAGGCCAGCGCAATCTCCCTGCCGATACCCCGATTTCCCCCAGTTATCAACGCAACTTTTGTCATGAGTTGAGATTACTAGTAACTCACCAGTAACGAAGAAGCCACCGCGAGCGCGTTTTCGGTTTTCCCTCTAGTTTTGGCCTGTGAGAAGATCCCAGCCAGAAGCCCACGTTATTACCAATGTCCAGCGAG
>WLEH01000131.1 GCA_009704345.1 Actinomycetota bacterium
AATTGCGGATGCACTAATCAATACTTTTGGTGGAGTTGCTAAAGCCGCAATGGTGCGGGAAATAGTTTGGGTACCGATAACTCGAGAGTCTCGAATTTCCCGTTTGTATTCTTCACTCCAGCGCTTATCACCAACACCAGCACCAGCGAGATGAACCAAAGCGTCGATTCCATTAAGCGCTGACGTGTTTTCTACGCCTTGAATCAAATCCCAGCGCAGCTCATCAGCGGCTGTTGTTGGCTTGCGAACTAATTTAATTACTTCGTGCCCATCCGCAGTGAGCGAATTAGTTAGCGCCGTTCCAATAAGGCCAGATGCACCAGTAATTGCAATTCGCATTACAGTCCTAAATCACCTTCAAATTGACCTGCTTCTAACCGATTCTTTAGGAAGGTTAAATAGCGGGCGGCATCAGCGCCATCAACAAAGCGGTGATCGTAAGAAAGTGAGAGATAGCACATAGATCGGATGGCAATTGATTCTGCGCCAGTTTCATCCGAAACCACTGCTGGACGTTTGACGACTGCGCCAAGACCCAAAATTGCAGCATTTGGTTGATTGATAATCGGGGTATCAAATAGCGCACCTCGGCTACCGGTGTTGGTAATGGTGAAAGTGCTACCAGATAGTTCTTCTGGTCCTACTTTAGATTTTCTGGTGCGATCAGCAAGATCAGCAATACGACGACTTATGCCAGCGATAGATAAATCACCAACGTTGCGCATCACTGGAACTAGTAAGCCGCGTTCGGTATCAACGGCTATTCCAATGTGCTCAGAATCGTGATACGTGATGGTGCCAGCACTCATATCCATTGATGCATTAATAACTGGGTGAGCCTTTAGTCCCTCAACTGCAGCCTTAACGAAGAATGGCATAAAAGTTAACTTTGCACCTTCTCGTGCTTCAAAATCTTTCTTAACTTTGTCCCGTAGTCGGGCAATTCGAGTGATATCAACCTCCACAACAGTAGTTAGCTGCGCGCTCACTTGAAGTGATTCCACCATGCGCTCAGCAATAACTTTGCGCAATCTAGTTAGATTTTCAGTTCGGCCACGCAATGGAGATTCAGTTACTGCAGCCGGAGTGCTGCTGGCCGGTGGGGCAGGCGTAGCAGCTGGTGCGGTTACCGCTGCTGGTGCAGCTGCGGCTTGCACATCAGACTTTCTAATACGACCACCGACGCCAGTGCCAACTACTTTGGTTAGATCAACGCCTAATTCTTCTGCCATTTTGCGAACTAGCGGAGTCACGTATGCGCCAGCACTAACTTCTTCATCGCTACTGCTTGCAACTGGTGCAGGTGCTGGAGTTGGAGCAGAAACTGGTGCAGGTGCTGGAGTTGGAGCAGCAACCGGTGCTGGAGCAGGTGCTGGTTTTGGTGCTGGCGGTGCAGCTGGGGTTGGCGCTACCGGTGTTGCAGTTGCAGCAGGCGCTGGCACAGCAGGCGTTGGGGCAGCAGCGGGTGCACTATCTGCGGCACCAATTACGGCAAGCTCCGCGCCAACTGGAACAACTGCATCTGTTGGTGCCAAGATTTCCAGTAGTACGCCGGCAACTGGCGCTGGGATTTCAGTATCAACCTTGTCAGTTGAAACTTCCAGCAACGGCTCATCCATGGCTACCGTATCGCCAACATTTTTCAGCCACCTGGTTACGGTGCCCTCAGTTACGGATTCACCAAGTGCTGGCATTACTACGCGTTGCGACATCATTTCTCCTTTAACCCAGTTGGGTAACTCTACTTTTAATCGTGAACGTGAAGTGGCTTACCGGCCAAAGCAAGATGTGCTTCGCCCATCGCTTCAGAAACTGTTGGGTGAGCGTGTAGCAGTGGTGCGACATCCTCTGGCATGGCTTCCCAGTTGTAAATCAACTGTGCTTCAGCAATCATTTCGCCAGCACGGGCACCAACCATGTGAATACCAACTACTGGACCATTCTTTTCTCTAATCAACTTAATTAAGCCAGCTGATTTGAGGATTTGAGTTTTTCCGTTTCCGGCAAGGTCATATTTGAAAGTGGCAATATTGTCTTTGCCGTATTTTTCTGCAGCTTGAACCTCAGTCAGTCCCATGGATGCAACTTCTGGATCGCAGTAAGTAACGCGTGGCACGCCAGCATAATCAATTGGTCGTGGGTTCAATCCAGCAATTTTTTCTGCTACCAAGATGCCCTCTTGGAAGCCAACGTGAGCTAGTTGTGGGCCTGGAATCAAATCGCCAACGGCAAACACATTTGGCAAATTAGTTCGACAGAACTGATCAACTGCAATGTGCTCGCCAGCATATGCGACACCGACTTCTTCGTACCCCATGCCTCGAGAGCTTGGACCGCGACCAACTGCAACTAGCAAGATATCTGCATCAAATTCTTTGCCATCTTCTAAAATAACTTTAACTCCAGTGGCAGTTTTTTCAACCGACTTAAACCGAACACCAACATTGAATTTAATTCCGAGGCGGCGAAACGCTTTTTCTAGCCCCTTGCTCATATCTTCATCATCGGCTGGGATTAATCTAGACAAGCCTTCAATAATGGTGACATCGGAGCCAAGTGAATTCCAAGCACCGGCAAATTCAACACCAATTACACCGCCGCCCAAAATAATCGATTTAGTTGGCACTGAAGTTAAATTAAGTGCGTGCTCCGACGTAATAATTTTTTCGCCATCAATTTCAAGGCCAGGGAGAGTTCTTGAGTATGAACCAGTTGCCAAAACTACGTGCTTACCTTTAATTTGCTGACCATTAACTTCAACTGTGTCTGCCGCAACTAATTTGCCGGCGCCCTCGATATATGTCACACCGCGATGTTTAACTAATCCTTGTAGTCCTTTATAAAGTCGACCAACTACACCATCTTTATAGGTGTTAACTGCAGTCATGTCGACACCGGTGAGGGTTGAGTTAATGCCAAACTCTGCTGAATGCTTAACCGTGTGTGCTACTTCGCCAGCGTGCAACAATGCTTTGGTTGGGATGCACCCACGATGCAAGCAGGTACCGCCAAGTTTGTCCTTCTCGACTAACGCAACTTTTAAGCCAAGCTGGCTAGCTCTTAAGGCACAGGCATATCCCCCTGAGCCGCCACCGAGAATTACTACGTCAAAAACGTCAGACACGGATCCTCCATTGAAAAATTAGAGCCCAATCCTCTCAGATCACCCTAACTACTCATCGGTCAGATGCGGGTTATCGGCTGTTGTCTTAATTACCTAGCGGCAATGCGGCGAGCCAGCTCAACCATGGTTCGAATCGCAAAGCCCGTTGAGCCAATTGTGTTGTAGGCATAAGCGCTGCCCTGGCTATAGGCTGGTCCAGCAACGTCAAGGTGAACCCATGGCAGATCCTTTGGCACAAATTCTCGCAAAAAGATCCCGGCTAACTGCATTCCGCCGCCTTTACCCGAACCAATATTGGCCAGATCCGCGACTGATGAATTTATCTCATTGCGAAGAAACTCAGGCAGCGGCATTGGCCACATGTCTTCACCTGTTGATTGAGCAGCGGCATGAACCTCAGATCTAAACTCATCATTGTTCGCCATGATTGCGCCAGTTCGCAGACCCATACCAAGCACTTGTGCGCCGGTAAGAGTTGCAATATCAACAATGTAGTTTGGTTTAGATTCATTTGCTTTAACCAAAGCATCTGCCAGCACTAATCGACCTTCAGCGTCGGTGTTTAAAACTTCAACAGTTTTGCCACCATAGATTTTCAACACGTCACCGGGTCGACTTGCGGTGCCACTTGGCATATTCTCGGCAAGTGCTGCCCATGCGGTAACATGAATTTTAAGTCCAAGATCTGCAATTGCAATGATCGAAGCAACAACTGTACCGGCACCGCTCATATCAAATTTCATGTCGTGCATGTTTAACCCTGGTTTAAGTGAAATACCGCCAGTGTCAAAGGTGATTCCTTTACCAACAAGGGCGATGTGCTGTTTTGCTCCTTTTGGTTTGTATTCCAACTTCAATAATCGAGGTGGTCTTGAAGATCCTTGGCCAACACCGATGATGCCGCCAAAGCCTTCGGCGATTAACTTCTTCTCATCCCAGATAGTTGCTGTAATTGCTCG
>WLEH01000132.1 GCA_009704345.1 Actinomycetota bacterium
AAGCCACTTAGCTGAAATTTGTAAGCAAGAAAATGTTAAGTTTGAGCCAGCCGCAATTATGTTACTTGCCGAGGCTGCCGCTGGATCAGTCCGAGATGGGTTAAGTTTGTTAGGTCAAGCAATTGCTGGTGCTGGCAGTAATGGATTAACTGCAGATGAAGTTGGTAATGTACTTGGCCTTACTCCTAGACATTTAGTAAACGCGGCAGTTGATGCAATCGTTGCTAATTCTGGCAATGAATTGTTTCAAGTAATTGATCATGTTATTGATGCTGGCTATGAACCTCGTCGGTTTGCATCTGATTTATTGCAGCGAGTTAGAGATTTGTTATTAGTTGAAGTTGCAGCAGAGGCAGCAAAGCCATTGTTGGCTGTTCCTGCCGAGGAACTCACTGCAATGGCAGCACAAGCAAAACAAATAGGTGCACCAAGACTTTCCCGGGCTGCTGATCTATTAACTAGCGGCATCGCACAATTACGTGGTGCCACAGCACCACGATTGCAGCTGGAACTACTTGCTGCCAGATTGCTACTTGCCGCATCGAGTGAAGGAGTTGCAGGTCTAGAGCATCGCGTTGCGCTACTTGAGAAAAATGGCGTCGCAACACCTGCTCCTGCTGCCCCAGCACCCGCTGCTGAGACGAAATCTGCGCCACCACCAAAAATTTCTACTATTAAATCCAGCGCTAAAACCGATACCAAAAAAATTACAGTTCCAGTAGCAACCAGACGCTACGAAGCTAAACCCACACTCGAACCAATTGCGGATCTACCAGTTGCAGAATTAGCAAAACTAAAAGCGCTTTGGCCGGCAGTGCTAGAGAACTTAAAGCTCAATTCCAGAGTTGCCTGGACGACGTTTTTGGATTCTGAAGTGTTGTCGGTTGAAGATGGTGTGATTGCAATAGCAATTCCTGATCTAAAGGTACTGGAATTTGCGCAAGGATCAGATCATGAAGCAAAACTTCGTCGTGCAATAAATGAAGTAACAAAGTCCGATGGTCAAATTGCATTACTGCCAGCATCAATTCCAAGTTTAGGTCGCGATGCCAAACTTGTTGAAGATGCTCGAATTGATGATGAAGTCATTGAAGAAGTGGATACGATGAAGTTACTGCAATCACAACTTGGTGCAAAACCAATTACGGACCGCGATGTATGAAGGCGTGATTGGCAACCTAATTGAGAAATTAGGAAAAATGCCAGGTGTTGGACCAAAGAGTGCACAGCGTATTGCTTTTTGGATCTTAGAAGCAGATCGTGATGATGTTACAGAATTAGCAAATAGCATCATGGAAGCTAAAGCCAAGGTTAGATTTTGTAATACTTGTTTTAATGTCAGCGAAACAGATCAGTGTCGAATTTGTTTAGATCCGCGCCGCGATCAAACCATTATTTGTGTAGTGGAAGAAAGCAAAGATGTAATTGCAATTGAAAAAACTCGGGAATTCAAAGGTCGTTATCACGTACTTGGTGGAGCGATCTCACCAATTGATGGCATTGGGCCAGATGAGCTGCGAATAAAAGAGTTGCTAGCTCGATTAGCTGATGGCAGCGTGCAAGAAGTCATTGTGGCAACTGATCCGAATCTGGAAGGTGAAGCAACTGCGACTTATCTAACTCGGTTGTTGGTGCCGCTGGGGTTGACCGTCTCGAGGCTTGCATCTGGCTTACCAGTTGGTGGCGACTTGGAATATGCTGATGAAGTAACACTGGGTCGTGCCTTTGAGGGCAGACGCCAAGTTCAATAGATCTGTTATTGGTTAGACTTGCGCCTCCAATTAGATGAGGTAATTCGTGCCCTTGATCGTGCAGAAATATGGCGGGTCATCAGTTTCTGATGCCAGCGCCATTAAGCGCGTGGCTAAACGAATTGTTGATACGCATAATGCTGGCACACAAGTTGTGGTGGTGGTTTCTGCCATGGGTGATACCACAGATGAGTTAATTGAGTTGGCGCAGCAAGTAAGTCCAAACCCACCCGGGCGCGAACTTGATATGTTGCTAACTGCTGGCGAGCGAATCAGTATGGCGGTGCTGGCAATGGCGATTTCCGACCTGGGCGTTGAAGCTCGCTCTTACACCGGCAGCCAAGCTGGCGTGATAACTGATTCAGTTCACGGTAAAGCACGAATTATTGATGTTACGCCAGGTCGAATTCAGCAAGCACTAGATGATGGTGCAATTCCAATTGTTGCTGGCTTTCAAGGTGTTGCGCAAGATACTAAAGACATCACCACGCTTGGTCGAGGTGGATCTGATACCACCGCAGTTGCACTTGCTGCAGCATTAGATGCTGATGTTTGTGAAATTTACACTGATGTTGATGGCATCTTTAGTGCTGATCCAAGACGAGTGCCAAAAGCGGCGCATGTGCCATTTATTACTTATGAAGAAATGATGGAGCTTGCTGCCATGGGTGCAAAAGTGCTGCACCTGCGCTGTGTGGAATATGCCAGACGATTTGATTTACCAATTCATGTTCGATCATCATTTTCTCATCGAGATGGAACTTGGGTTTTATCGCAAACTGCAATAAAGGAGCGAAACGTGGAACAACCAATTATTTCTGGTGTTGCGCACGATCTGTCCGAAGCAAAAATTACAGTCGTTGGCGTACCAGATAAGCCTGGTAATGCCGCTTCGATATTTGAAGCCATAGCTAATGCCCATGTGAACATTGACATGATTGTGCAGAACGTAACTACCGCTGCCTCTACTGCGACTGATATTACTTTTACTTGTCCAAAAACAGATCGCGAACTTGCTGTTAAAACACTAGAAAGTTTAAAGCCAACAATTAAGTTTGATCGAGTTGAATTTGATGAGGATATTGCGAAAGTTTCACTTATTGGCGCTGGCATGCGTTCACATCCTGGTGTTTCCGCATCATTCTTCCGAGCACTTGCAAGTGCTAACGTAAACATTGAAGCAATCTCTACGTCAGAGATTCGAATCTCAGTTGTGATTAGAGCAAGCGACACTGATAAAGCAGTGCAAGAAGTTCACACCGCGTTTGGCTTAGATGCTGATGGTGAAGCGGTTGTTTATGGTGGAACGGGACGATAATGGCGAAGAAACCAACGCTGGCAGTAGTAGGCGCAACCGGTGCAGTTGGCACGGTGATGCTTGGTCTATTAACTGAGCGAGAAGATGTTTGGGGCGAGATTAGATTGATTGCATCTGCTCGTAGTGCTGGCAAGAAATTAATGGTGCGCGGTGAAGAAGTGACAGTGCAGGCGCTAGCACCTGAGGTGTTTGATGGTGTTGATGTTGCCATGTTCGATGTGCCAGATGAGGTTTCGGCGCAGTGGGCCCCAATTGCGGCAGCTCGCGGTGCCATTGCGGTTGATAACTCTGGTGCGTTTCGAATGGATCCAGGAGTGCCACTAGTGGTGCCAGAAGTAAATGGTGAAAAAACTAAAGATCGACCAAAAGGAATAATTAGCAATCCAAACTGCACCACACTTTCCATGATCGTGGTTGTTGGTGCGCTACATCGTAAATACGGCGTTGAAGAACTGATTGTTTCGTCATATCAAGCCGCATCTGGCGCTGGTCAAGCTGGCATTGATGCGTTGCAAGAACAGATCTCACTTGTTGCCGGCAAAAATTTAGGAAATGAACCGGGTGATTCAAGAAAAGTTATTAAGGATTTAGGGCCATTCCCAGCACCATTGGCCTTAAACGTAGTGCCATGGGCTGGCAGCTTAAAAGAAGATGGTTACACCTCAGAAGAGCTTAAAGTTAGAAATGAATCAAGAAAGATTCTAGGTATAGATAACTTGAGAGTCACTGCTACTTGTGTTCGAGTGCCGGTTGTAACAACCCACTCATTAACAGTGGTGGCGCGATTTAAGAATCCAGTAGATGTTAATCAAGCACGTGAACTACTTCGCAATAGTGAAGGTATTGAAGTTGTTGATAATCCAGAAGCAAAAGAATTCCCAACACCAGCTGATGTAGTTGGAACCGATCCAACTTGGGT
>WLEH01000133.1 GCA_009704345.1 Actinomycetota bacterium
CACAATTTAAATTTGCCTGGCCAGGTAATTCAGATTTCAGAATACTCACCATCTGCCATTCTTAGTAAGAGTAGATTGATAAGACGTAATCGGATCTTGGCCGCATTAAGTTCACTCACCATCGCAATTTCACCTAGACCCTTTTCTGGAGCCGCCAGCATCTTGCATTGGGCTGATTTACTTGGTAGGGATAGAGTGTTGATCTAACTATCGGCGCGTGACTTGACCTAATTGACTTTAACTTGGACTCTTAGCAAGTGGGCAAGTCAATTGAGCGAAATTTAACTCAACTGCGTGATGAGTTTGAGGAATTTCTTAACGTTGAGCGGGGCTTAAGTCAGCATACCGTGCGGTCTTACATTTCGGACATATCTGACTTGATTGATTACTTAAATCGTGAAGGCGATATCTCCATTGATGAATTAACAATTCATGATCTGCGGGGTTGGTTGGCAGCAAACCATGAACGCAGTTTAGCGCCGGCAACTATGGCCCGGCGTGCTGCTGCAGTGAGAACTTTCACGCAGTGGGCCCAATTGCGTAAGGGATTGACCGTAGATGTAGGTGCGCAACTGGTTTCGCCGAAAGTTGGGAAGAAGTTGCCAGCAATTTTTCGAGTCGAACAAGCAACTAAATTACTTGACACTATCGGTAAGCACGCTGATGATCCAGAGTCGTTGCGGGATAGTGCAATTTTGGAAGTGTTGTATGCCGCTGGGATTCGTGTGGCAGAGTTAGTTGGTCTAGATATCGATGATTTAGATTTTGGTAGAAACGTTATTTCAGTAATAGGTAAAGGCAATAAAGAGCGTAAAGTGCCAATTGGCACGCCGGCAGTGAAGGCGTTGGAATCCTATTTGGCTCATGGTAGGCCAGCGCTGTGTAGTAAAAATTCCAAAGCAGCATTGTTTCTAGGCTTGCGCGGCAAGCGAATTGATCAGCGGGTAGTGCGCGCTATGGTGCAGAAAGTGCTAACAGAAAATGGCTTAGCCGATATTGGCCCGCATGGCTTTAGACATTCGGCTGCAACACATTTAATTGAAGGTGGTGCGGACATTAGATCTGTGCAAGAACTATTAGGTCATGCTTCGTTAGTTACCACACAGCGGTATACCCATGTGGCCAGCGAGCGCCTTAAAGCGGTTTACAATCAAGCTCACCCTAGAGCGTAGCTGGCAGCAATCTTGGGATTCCAAGTAAGTAAGGAATTGGATCTAGATAAATTCTGGTTCCGACTCGTCTAACGCCGACATGAATGCAAGATTGATTGCAATGCCCACCAAGTCCGACCCAACCGACTATCTCACCTCTAGTTACTCGTTGACCTTTAATCAAAAATGAATCCACGGGTTCAAATGTCATCAAGATAGTTGCAGTGGCAATAGTTAACACCGGACGGTCAACTACATATCCGGCAAAGTGCACCACACCCGAGATTGGTGTAATCACAAATTCCTCTGGCATGGCATCCAAATCAACGCCGCGATGGCCGCGAGCAAATTCGGATGCTGGCGGTGAGTATGGGCGCAGCACCACGCCACTGCCAGCGGGCGGATTCGGGATCACCCCTAAGCCGGCAAGCCAACTGAATAATCCAATAAGGAAAAGGGCTTTCACTGGGCGATTTTGCCGCTGAGCTACTGGCTATTTGTGAAGGAATTTGGCTCTGTGCATGAGTGGGTCCTGAGGGTCGTACACTTCTCCTTCGCACCAGCTTGCTGGTGACTTCGCACGATTAGCGCGGAAACTATCTGATTCGCCGGTCGAGGTAACTCGAACGAAGCAGATGCTGATCGTCAGGGTGAAAACCAAATTGGTTTTTACAGTAACCGGACCGCACGGAATTCCGTGCCAGAAAGGGCTGCCGAAATGGCCGTCGTAACAATGCGTCAACTTCTTGATGCTGGTGTTCACTTTGGACATCAGACTCGTCGCTGGAACCCAAAGATGAAGCGCTTCATCATTACTGAGCGCAATGGCATCTACATTATCGATCTACAGCAATCACTTGCTTACATCGATCGTGCCTACGAGCAAGTTAAAGAAACTGTTGCTAAAGGTGGCACTGTGCTTTTTGTTGGCACCAAGCGCCAGGCACAAGAAGCAATTCAAGAGCAAGCCAAGCGCGTTGGTATGCCATATGTAACTGAGCGTTGGTTAGGCGGCATGTTGACTAACTTCAACACCGTAACCAAGCGCGTTCAGCGCTTAAAAGAATTAGAACAGATCAATTTTGATGCTGTTGCTGGTAGTGGTCGCACCAAGAAAGAGCTTCTGATGATGCGACGTGAAAAAGAAAAACTTGAGCGTATGCTTTCAGGTGTTCGGGATATGCAAAAAGTTCCTAGCTTGATTTGGGTAGTAGATACCAATAAGGAGCACATTGCGGTTACCGAAGCTCGCAAGTTAAATATTCCAGTTGTTGGAATTCTGGACAGTAACTGCGATCCTGCACACGTGGATTTTGCAATTCCAGGAAATGACGATGCAATTCGTTCAATCCAGGTGCTAACTAAAATTATTGGTGATGCTGTAGCTGAGGGTTTAATCGCCAGATCTCAGCGCAAGAACAATGATGCTGCAGCTGAACCCGCAGCAGAGCCACTTGCCGAATGGGAGCAAGAACTTCTAACTGGCGCAGCTGATGCTGCACCAGCCGAAACTGAATCCAAGTAATTTTCTTACAACCAAGAAGGAATAAATAAGTGAGTTATAGTGCTGCGGACGTAAAGCGTCTTCGTGAAGTTACTGGTGCTGGCATGTTGGATTGCAAGAAAGCACTTGATGAAGTAGGTGGCGATTTTGACAAAGCGGTTGAGGCGCTTCGAATCAAAGGAGCTAAGGATGTCGGTAAGCGCGAAGGACGCGACGCATCAAATGGTTTGATTGTTGCCATCGTTGAGCCAACCTCAGCGGTTATGGTTGAGCTAAATTGCGAGACTGACTTTGTCGCTAAAACTGACGGTTTCCAGGCTCTTGCTGACGCAATTGCCAAAGCGGTTAAGGCAAGTTCACCAGCTGACTTAGATGCACTATTGGCGGCCAGCATGGCTGATGGCAAAAGCATCAAAGATGCTTTAGTTGAAGCAAATGCATCGATGGGTGAAAAAATTGAGGTTCGTCGGTTTGCAGTATTTAACGGCAGCCCAGTTGATTCTTATTTACACAAATCAGATCCAGCGCTTCCGCCAACAGTTGGCGTCGTGGTTGAAACAACCGCATCAAATGCTCAGGTAACCAAGGATCTAGCTCAGCACATTGCTGCGATGGCACCTCGTTATTTAACTCGTGATGAAGTTCCAGCCGATGTCGTGGAAGCCGAACGACGCATTGCGGCAGAAACGGCAAAAGAAGAAGGAAAGCCAGAGGCTGCGCTACCAAAGATTGTTGAAGGGCGAGTTAATGGCTTCTTTAAGGACTTTGTGCTTTTGGAGCAGGCTTTCGTTAAGGACAACAAAAAGACTATTGCTGCCATGCTTGAAGCAGAGGGTGTAACCGTAACTCGCTTTGCTCGGTTCAAAGTCGGACAGGCATAGTCAGATACGCTTCCACCAAGCAAAGGAGATCGCGTGAGTAAGTGGTCAATCGCGCCAAAGCAGGGTTGGAATCGGGTTTTACTGAAACTCTCTGGTGAAGCTTTAGCTGGCGGTGGCGGGCTTGGCGTGGATCCTGATGTTGTGGATTCAATTGCAAAGCAAATCAAAGACGTAGTTGATGCTGGCACTGAGGTCTGTGTGGTAATTGGTGGCGGAAATTACTTCCGCGGTGCTCAGCTTCAAGAACGTGGCATGGAGCGGGCGCGGGCTGATTACATCGGAATGCTCGGCACAGTGATGAATTGTCTGGCGCTGCAAGATTTTCTAGAACGACGCGGTGTTGCAACTCGAGTTCAAACTGCAATCTCCATGGGGCAAGTTGCTGAAAACTATATTCCCCGCCGAGCCGTGCGCCATCTTGAAAAGG
>WLEH01000134.1 GCA_009704345.1 Actinomycetota bacterium
CTAGAGATTTAACCGAGAACATTGAACAAGCCCAAATCCTAACTAGCTTGAATTTAATCCATGATCGCATCATTGCGCTGCTTAATCAATTAGCAGTGAAAGCCAACGAACATCGCGATCTTGCCATGGTGGGTAGAAGCCATAATGTGGCAGCGCAGTTAACCACGTTAGGAAAGCGCTTTGTGAGTTATGCTGATGAGTTATTAATTGGCTTTAGCGCAATTAATGAATTAATTGCCCGTTATCCCGCTCGCGGCATAAAAGGTCCGGTTGGCACTAATCAAGATATGGCGAATTTGTTCGATCAGGATTTGGCTAAGGTAAAGGAATTTGAAGCAGAATTAATGCAGAGTTTAGGTTTTGCAACTTCCCTTACTTCAGTAGGTCAGGTATATCCCAGGTCGCTAGATTATGAAGTTGGCAGTTTGTTGTATCAAATCTCTTCTCCTATTTCATCCCTTGCGCTCACGATTAGATTAATGGCTGGGCAAGAGTTAGTAACTGAAGGATTCTTGCCAGGACAAGTTGGCTCTTCAGCTATGCCGCACAAGATGAATGCTCGCAGTTGTGAGCGGATTAATGGTTTGCATCAAGTGTTAAATGGCTATGTTCAGATGCTGGCTGGTATCTCTGGTAATCAATGGAATGAAGGAGATGTTTCTTGTTCAGTTGTGCGCCGAGTCGCACTACCTGGCATGTTTTTTGCCCTTGATGGCATCATTGAAACGGCATTAACCGTGTTAAACGGTTTTAAAGTATTTGAAGCACAAGTTAAAGCAGAACTAGATCGATATCTGCCGTTTTTATTAACCACAGAAATCATGCTGTTATTAGTTAAGCGCGGCGTTGGCAGAGAAACCGCACATAAGCAAGTGCAAACACATGCGCTCGCTGCCGCAGAATCGCTGCGAACTGGCAGCAGAAATAACCTATTTGAGTTATTGATTGCTGATAGTGCGCTTGGTTTAGATCAAGCCACGTTAACTCAGTTAACTGAGAGTTCAGCGGTGCAGTTAGCTGCTGCCAAGGCGCAAGTTGATGAAGTGGTAGCAAAGATAACTGGGATCACAAAAGCCAATCCCGCTGCAGCTAACTATCAGCCAGGTGCAATTCTTTAATTATGAATTGGGAGCTGCCCGCTGGTTATCAGCATATTCATTCGGGCAAAGTAAGAGATATATACCTAACACCAAACCACACGCTGCTATTGGTGGCATCGGATCGAATTAGCGCATTTGATCATGTGCTGGCAAATACCGTGCCTAATAAAGGCAAGATTTTAACTGCGATATCACTGTTTTGGTTTAAGAAGTTAAAAGTGTCCAATCATCTGATCTCAACGCAGGTGCCAGCGGGAGTTGCTGGTCGGGCAATTGAAGTTAAGAACTTAACAATGATTCCAATTGAATGCGTGGTGCGTAAGTATTTAACTGGTTCGGCTTGGTTGGAATATCAGGCAACTGGCAGTGTGTGCGGCATTGAGTTGCCAGCAGGATTAGTTAATGGCGCAGAATTGATCGAGCCAATCTTTACTCCCGCCACTAAAGCTGCAGTTGGCCAGCATGATGAAAATATAAGCTATGAAAAAGTAATTGAGATTGTTGGCAATAAATTAGCCCAACAATTAAGGGATACTTCAATTGATATCTTCAATCAAGCAACGCAGATATTAAAACCAGCAGGCTTTACGCTGATCGATACTAAGTTTGAATTTGGCGTTGACGCGGATGGCAGCTTGACTTTAGCTGATGAAGCGCTTACGCCAGATTCCAGCCGATATTGCAATACTGATGAGATGCAACCAAATAAGTTAGCGCCATCTTTTGATAAGCAGCTAGTGCGTAATTGGTTACTAGCAAATTGGGATAAAGATAGTGGTATTGCACCACCTAAAATTCCAAAAGAAATTATTGAGTTAACTACAGCACGTTATCAGGAAGTGCTGGATCGATTAATGAAATTAGACCCTGCGCCAAATTAAGCGCTGATAAGTTCGATTAATTTCAAATCCCAGCCGTTGATAAAATGGCACCACCCACTCATCTGCCCAAGTGAAATAAATACGATTTACACCCGCCTGATGCATTTGATTAATTGCATTTTGCACTAGCAATTTTCCTAAGCCATAACTGCGATATTGCTCAGCTACGCCAACCGGGCCAAACCAGCCACCATTCCAAACGGCAAAACCAGCGTAATCACCATTTACGCTAACAACTGAGAATTCAGCTGAGTTGCTGCGCCATTTTGCCACTGCGACATCTGCCCAATCGCCAGGGAAAGCAGTGCCCACAAATTCTGCTAACCGAGTTTGGTCAATCTCAGTTTCAATAGCCACTTCAGCTGCTACCTTAACTGGAATAGCTGCATTGATCTCTCGACTCATACTGTTTGCAATGGCAAGCGGTTCAAATTCATTTTTTAGAAAGAAATTCAATGACTCTTGATAATTGTCTAAATCAACACCTGGAAAAGCTGCCGCCGGTGCTGATCCGGTTCGGCCGCTTAACAGAATTTCAGACGTATCAAGTGCGGAAATTGCTCGAGATAGCAATGCGGTGCCAATGCCTTGTTGTTGAAAGTCTGGCTTAACTGCAATCGCAGTCAAATAGCCAAGATCTGGCTCCAGGCCAAGTCCAGGAGCTGGAATGTTTCGCTGATAAGCAATCACAAATCCGATAATTCGGTCAGTTTTCGCAACAAAACTGGCATGGTTCAGCTTTGCGACACCGTTAACATCGCTAAGAAACAATGAATTAAACCGTTCTATTGTCATTGGATGTGCGGTGAGACATTCATTCCATAGCTTTACCAATTCGGAAACATCAGTTGAACTAAGCGGCGAAATCTCGACTTGGTCGGTCATAGCAGGTATCCTAATTTAGATGGTCGGCAATAAGCAGATGACAATATTGGTAACCGGATCAGCCGGTTTGCTGGGTAGTGCAATTTGTGACTTTTTGGCTGCATCTGAAGTGCCATTTCAAACTCTAGATTTGAACCCAAAAGCACATCCTGGAGCAACCAATCACTTCATTGGACTGGCAACTGATCAGCAGTTAGTGCAACAGGCAATCGGCGGTGTTGATGCCGTGATCCATTTGGCTGCAATTAGAAATCCAAACTATGGCACGCCAGTTGCAGTGTTTAGTAATGCGCTAGCAACATTTACCGTACTTGATGCGGCAGCTAGCGCTAATGTGAAGCGCGCAGTAATTGCGTCAAGTTTTTCGGCAACTGGATTGCCATTTGGGCAACTGCCAGTTGAATTACCCAAGTTACCGATTGATGAAAGCTTTACTAATCAGATTTCTGATCCATACGCGCTATCAAAAAACATTGATGAACTCACTGCTGCCTACTTGACCAAGCGATTTGATATGCGAATAGTTGCACTGCGTTATCCATATATTGGCGATCACATTGAGTTATTGCCAAAGCGCTACGCTCAATTTGCCGCAGATCCAAGTCTAGGAAAAAAAGAACTCTGGACCTACATCGACACTAGAGATGCAGCATATGTTGCTGTTGATTCCATTGTGAATGAAGATATTGCCCCTGGTAGCTTTTTTGTTTCTGCTAACAATTTACTTGGTCCGCACTCTGCGCAAGATTTAGTGGCACAGTTTTATCCTGAGACAAAACTAAGTTCATCACATGGTAAATTCGATTCGTTTGTAGACTTTAGTAGCGCAACTTCTGCGTTACATTTCCAACCACAGCACAACTATCCAAATGAGATGTCATGAGCAGTGTTGAGTTGTTCTATCAGATCGATGCCATTATTGGTGAAGGTGCCTATTGGGATTGGCGTACTAATGAATTACTTATGGTTGATATCACAGGTGGCCGCGTTATCAAGTTATCGCCTAGTGGTGACTTGATTAAGGAATACCAATTAGGAAATAAAGTAGGAGCGGTAATTGGAGTTGAAAATTCCAGTGATTA
>WLEH01000135.1 GCA_009704345.1 Actinomycetota bacterium
ACTGGTGCGTCATACCAACCACAACGACGCTCTCTGCCAGTAGTGGTGCCAAACTCACCACCAACATCTCTAAGTTCTTTACCATTCTGATCAAACAATTCTGTTGGGAACGGACCAGCGCCTACGCGAGTGGTGTATGCCTTAACTATTCCAATCACAGTTGAGATCTTGTTAGGTCCAATGCCAGATCCAGTTGCCGCACCGCCAGCAACTGGATTAGAAGAAGTCACAAACGGATAAGTGCCATGGTCCACATCCAATAACGTGCCTTGACCACCTTCTAACAAAATAGTTTTGTTTTCGCTTAATGCGTTATTTAGCAGCAGTGACGTGTCAGTGACGTATGGCTTTAATCTATCGGCAAAAGATAAAAGTGTTTCAGTAACTTGCGCTGCTTCAACTGCTCGTCTGTTATAGATCTTCACAAACAATTCGTTCTTAGTTGCTAACGCAGCTTCCACTTTCTGACTCAAAATAGATGCGTCATAGAGATCTTGAATTCGAATACCAATTCGACTCATCTTGTCCGCATATGTTGGTCCAATACCGCGGCCAGTTGTGCCGATTTGTCGCTTACCTAAAAACCGCTCAACTACTTTGTCTTGCATTACGTGATAAGGCGCGATTACATGGGCGTTGGCAGATACCTTCAGTTTTGAAACATCAATGCCGCGTTCAATTAAGCCATCTAGCTCTTTAAACATCACTGCTAAATCAATTACTACGCCATTACCAATTACTGGTACCACGTTTGGGCTAAGAATTCCGGAGGGCAAAAGGTGCAGTGCATATTTTTCTTTTCCAGTTGGCGTATTGATTACAACAGTGTGGCCGGCGTTATTGCCGCCTTGATAGCGCACCACATAATCAACTGCAGATCCCAACAGGTCGGTCGCTTTGCCTTTGCCTTCATCGCCCCATTGCGCACCAATAATTACTATCGCTGGCATTAGCTCACCCAACTTAAATCTAAATTGTGCTCAGTGCCAGTGCACTCAACAATGAAATTAGCTAATCGATAAACCTCAGCTTCTTCACCGATGGCGCTCGCAGCACGGCCTAAGGCTGCCAGGCACCATAAGAAACCGCGATTACCTTCATGGGCATAAGGCACTGGCCCTGCCCCTTTCCAGCCAGATTTGCGAAGTTGATCAAGTGCGCGGTGATAACCAACTCTGGCATAGGCATAACTACCTAATACTTCCCCTGATTTCCAAGCAGCTTCAGCAGCTAGCGCCCAAGCAAGTGGTTGATCTGGAAATTTCTTAGGTAACTCCATTGGGGCAGTGGTTTCAATTGCCTTATTAAGTTCAGGATTAATTGGCAGCAGTGTTGGATCTGCTGGATTTAATAAGTTCATTTGATTCTGGTTCCAGTTGACCTGAGATCTTCACAAGCAGTTACTACTCGCTTAGCCATTCCAGCTTCAGCTAATTTGCCGTAACTTCTTGGGTCATACATCTTCTTATTTCCCACTTCACCATCAATTTTTAAAATACCGTCATAGTTCTTAAACACGTGATCCACAATTGGTCTGGTAAAGGCGTATTGCGTATCAGTGTCGACGTTCATTTTAATTACGCCGTATTCCAATGATTCTCTGATCTCAGTTAACAATGAACCTGAACCACCATGGAACACTAAATCAAACGGCTGAGTCTTATTACTCTTTTTTCCAACCGCAGTTTGGATTTCATCTAATATCTTTGGCTCTAGTTTCACATTGCCGGGCTTATACACGCCGTGCACATTGCCAAAAGTGGCAGCAAGTAAATATCTGCCGTTTTCACCAAGACCTAACTCATTAGCCGTCATTAGTGCATCTTCGGTTGTGGTATAGAGCTTGGCATCGGCAGATGCTTCAATGCCATCTTCTTCACCACCAACAACGCCAATCTCTAATTCCATCACTACGTTTGCTTTAACGCAAAGATCAAGCAACCGCTTCGCGGTTGCTAAGTTTTCTTTCATCGGCAGAATTGAGCCATCCCACATCTGCGATTGAAATAACGGATTCTTACCCTGCTTCACCCGTTCGATGGAGTTCATTAATAGCGGCTCCATGAATCCTTCAAGTTTTTCTGGTGGGCAGTGATCAGTATGAAGCGCAATATTTACTGAATACTTCTCTGCTACTACATGGGCAAACTCAGCCAGCGCAGTTGCACCTATCACCATGTCTTTAACTAATTGACCAGAGGCAAATTCCGCACCACCCCAACTGAACTGCACAATGCCATCTGATTCCGCTTCGGCAAAACCTCTTATTGCAGCGACAATGCTGTTTGATGAGGTGCAATTAATAGCGGGATAGGCGAATTTGCTGGCCTTAGCTCGATCGAGCATTTCATGGTAGATCTCTGGGGTAGCAATAGGCATAAGTGCTCCTTACTGGCTTATCCTCTCAAATTGAACCCAGCAATACCTGATTGGGCGCTGGTTTCGAGCCTAACTCAGCGCCCAATTGGGGTGCGTTCCTGGATGTAGCCATATTTCAAAAAGTAATCAGAAAGGTTTGGATTTCTATCAAGGAATTATTGGGCGGTGAGCCTAGGCTTGACTCACTATCCAGTGAGGAGTTGCAATGAAACGCAACATCATTATGGCGCTAGTTCTAGCGATCGCTTGTTTGGTGCCAGCAACAACTGCCGTAGCAAAAACTGCCAAAACCGGCGGTCCTTGTGCTACTGCAGGTCAGAAGGTAACGGTTTATGACAAGGTGTTACCAAATCGGGGAAAGACCTATACCTGCGTCAAATCAAAGTCTGGTCTGAAATTTGGGCCAGCTGTTGAAACCGCAAAAATTAAGTCTTTACTAACTATTTCTCAGATTTGGCGAGGTAATTCAGTAAAGCTTTCAATTCTTGATGCTCAAGGGAATTCATGCGAGGTTAAAACCAACACCAGCCCAGAATGCAAAGGCTTTTATCTTGGCTGGCGAGCAAACTTTAAAGACGAAGACAAAACAATTGTTTACAATGACCTAGAAACCACCATCTCTGGCTTAATGGTTGGAGATCGTGGTGCATTCAGATTGATGTATCAGGAGAACCAAAGCGCAATGCCAATAGTTGTTAAAGAATTTCCGTTCTACTACGACTACTAATAAGTCATAGTTACCCCAGTTAGTGGTAAAGCATTACCACTAACTGGGGTAATGTAATTAAGCCTTAATTTAAGTGCTGCATAGCCCAGGCATACATCGCAATAGCTCCCGCCGCTGATGCATTCATTGACCTAGTTGAGCCGTATTGGCTGATTTCATACACCGCACTAGCCGCATTGAGTGCTTCTTCAGAAAGCCCGGGTCCTTCTTGACCAAACAGCAGCACACACTCTTTGGGCAGTTTTGCGGTTTCTAATCTGGTGGAATTATCTGTGTTATCTATTGCAATGATTGGTAAGTTGCTTTCTTGACACCAAGTAACAAAACTTGCCACGTCGCCGTGATGCATAACGTGCAGATATTTATCAGTCACCATGGCACCGCGGCGATTCCAATCTCGTTTGCCAACAATATGGACCTTTGCCACATTAAATGCATTTGCTGTTCTAACAATCGAGCCGATGTTTAGATCATGCTGCCAGTTTTCAATTGCAATTTGTAATGGGTGACGTTTAGTGTCTAAATCTTTAACTATTGCCTCAACTGACCAATACCGATAATGATCTAATACGTTTCGGCGATCCCCATTTTCTAGTAATTCCGCATCGTATTGCTCACCTACTGGCCATGGCTTTGGATGTGGTCCAACCCCAACTACTGGATAAAACTCGCCTGGCCCTAACTCACCTCGATCATCGGTCATCTGCGTTTCTTTCGAAACAACTTAAAGATCTTTCGCTTAATCGCTTCTATTCGAACTTCAATCTTTGAACTGCGCGAAGTTGGACCGGTATGGGTGACCGATTCTAGGAACTTCTCAACAGAGCTA
>WLEH01000136.1 GCA_009704345.1 Actinomycetota bacterium
ATCTTGGCCAAGCAGTACCGCTGCGCGCATGTTTGCCGCGGTTGATTTAACTAAATCCAACAAGTTTTGACCTTTGGCGTCGCCGCCGCCAACCCAGACAACATTCTCGTATGCCATGATGGATTGCACTGCCGCATGAGCATTAGTTGCTTTAGAATCATCGATGTACTTAACGCCATTTATATCCGCAACAAATTCAATTCGATGTCTTGCTGGTTGAAAACTTCGCAAGCCAGCACTCACAGCGCTCGCTGGTACGCCAAATGCGCGGGTAAGTGCGGCGGCGGCTAACGCATTACTGACATTGTGCGGAGCAAATGGGTGAACGTCTAGTACCGAAGCAAGTTCTTGCGCCGAAGTCGCGCGCTCCACCAAAAAGGCTCGGTCAACAATTAGATCTTCTACTACCCCAACCATGGAACGGGCCGGAATTTTGCGAGTGAACCCAATTGCTCGACATCCCTCAACCACATCCGCGTCCGCCACCATCTGCATCGTGACTGGATCTTCATCGTTGTAAATGGCGGCCACAATAGTATTTTGATAAGTACGCGCCTTCATGCCTCGATACTGGGCCATTGTGCCAAAGTGATCCAGATGATCCTCTGCCAAGTTCAGTACTACTGATGCTAACGGTGAGATGGTATGAACGAATGGTAACTGCTGAACTCCTACTTCAACCACAAAAACATCATAAGTTTCGCCATCAGTCACAGCATCAATAGCAGGGTGGCCAATATTGCCAATTGCCTTAGATTTCAATCCTGCTGCGAGCAAGATTGAGTTAGCCATCAGCGTTGTTGTGGTTTTGCCATTCGTACCAGAAATCAACAACCATGGCACAGTTGGATCACGAAATCGCCAAGCCAACTCCAACTCCCCCCAAATTGGAGTTTGATTGGTTTGATAATGCAGAAGCCAGGGATGATTTGGTGGTAAGCCTGGTGAGGTAATTACTAAATCAACATCAGGCAACTCAGTTGCACCTAGCACCACCGTTGCGCCTAACGTCTCTAGGATTTGTGCTCTGCGCTGAGAATCTGCGGTACTTGTCTCATCCAACGAAATAACACTGGCACCATACCGAAGCAGCGCATCAGCACACGCAAAACCAGCAACTCCAATACCAAGCACTGCAATTCGCCAACCAGTTAAGTTGCTATACCGACTGATCTCAGCGAGATCTTTCATCTAGCTACCCATTCGGCATAAAAAGCTGCCATTCCTGCGCCAACAAACAAACCCTGCAAGATCCAGAATCGAACCACGATCTGCTGTTCTGGCCAACCTTTTAGTTCGAAATGATGATGTACCGGAGACATTAAGAAAATTCGCTTCTTTCGGATCTTAAACGATATTCGCTGGACTACTACTGAACCGGTAGTAATGACAAACAATCCACCAAGCAAAATTAATAGAAGTTGAGTGTTGGTAAAAATTGCTAATGCAACAATCCCACCACCAATCGCAAATGATCCAGTATCACCCATAATTATCGCAGCGGGCGAAGTGTTGAACCAAAGAAAACCAAAAACAGCTGCAGCAAATGCTGCGGCAATAACAGCAAGATCAAGTGGATCGCGCACTTCGTAGCATTTGACATAGTCATCTTTGGCGCAACTTTGACCAAATTGCCAAAACCCCATAAGTGCATAGGCAGCGAAAGTTACAAATGCAGCTCCTGATGCCAGGCCATCCAAACCATCGGTAATGTTAACTGCGTTTGTGGTAGCGGTGATCATGAACCAGATAAACAAAATCATTACCACAGTAGGTAAAACGAAATCAGTTTCTCGTACCACCGAAATCGCTAATGAGGCTGGCGTGATTCCTCGATCGTCGGCAAACTGTAGAGCAAGATAACCAAAACTCAAACCAATTAAAGCTTGGAAAGTAAGTTTGGTACGCGGTCGAATGCCACCGCTATGCTGCTTGAAGACTTTCTTATAGTCATCAATAAATCCAATTGCAGCTAGCGCAAGCATCAAGTAAATAACTAATAGACCAGATGCAGATGGCGGCGTCCAGAACACTAAATGAGATCCGGCATAACCAACTAGGACTGCAAAAATCATAACTAGGCCGCCCATGCTTGGGGTGCCCCGTTTATGTTCATGATCTGGGTAAATAGCGCCCTCTGTTGACTGCTTAATTGCCTGCGCTAAACCACGGGCGCGAAGAAACTTAATCAGTGCCGGAGTGGCCAACAAGCTAGTCACCAGCGAGAGCACCGCTGCTAGCACGATAAGTCGCACGGCCTATCTCTCCTTTGTCGCTAAAACTTGCCGCAAGTGGGCGGCTACCGCATCAAATCCTGCTGCACGAGAGGCCTTAAACAAGACAAGATCTCCACTTTTTATTTCGTGTCGAAGAAATTCCACTGCTTCGGCTTGATTAGCAACTGAAATGCGGCGCTGATTAGACAATTTCGCTGCCGCTGCGCCTGCCAAGATCTCATTACCCCATGTTCCAACGCCAACTAGTAGATCTGCAACTTCCGTAGCCGCACCAACTTCTTGATGGAGTTGTGTTGCTGCTGTACCCAATTCCGCCATCTCGCCTAGCACCGCAATGCGTTTACCCTGACAAGCCATCTGCCCTAAGGCCGCTAACGCCGCCTTCATGCTTTCTGGATTGGCGTTGTAGGAATCATCTATTACGGTAACTCCGAATATCACTGAAGTTGCCATTCTTAGCGCGCTACGAGGTTTTGCCGCAGCTAAGCCAACTTCAATTTCAGACAAGCTAACTCCAGCGGCAAGCGCCATCCCAACCGCAATTGCAGCATTCTCGGCTTGATGTTTACCAATTAAATTCAGTTGTGTAGTTAATTTACCCGCGGGAGTGTTCAGACTAAATCGAGGACGGCTTGATGCGTCGAGAGATAAGTTGGATATTTGGATATCTGCTCCAGGTGCAAAGCCGGCATACCAAACTTTTCCGTTGGTTTTGCTAGCAATGATTCGTGATTCAGCTTGGTCAGCATTGAGCACCGCAACTCCATCATCGGCAAGCAATTCAACAATCTCACCTTTAGTGTGCATAATCGCTTCACGCGAACCAAACTCCCCTAGGTGCGCTGAACCAATGAGAGTGATGCCAACGATATTTGGTCGAGCAATTTCACATAACTCGCGAATATTGCCTTTATGGCGCGCCCCCATTTCCAAAACAACTGCAGCTGAATTTCTGTCGGCACCAATTAGGGTTGCCGGCATTCCCAATTCATTGTTTCGAGAACCTGCCGGAGCAAGAACTGGACCTAGTGATCCAAGTAGATCGATCAATAAGTCTTTAGTTGTAGTTTTTCCGCTCGATCCAGTGAGTGCAAGAATTGGACAATTCAACCTAGCTCGATTTGCCTTTGCCAACTTAACCAAGGCAGAAAGTACATCGGGTACCAAAATGCTTGGTGCTAAAACAGGTTCACTCACTAAAGCAGCTAATGCACCTTGTGAAATTGCCGCTGTTGCGAAATCGTGGCCGTTGTTGGTTGCGCCGTTAAATGCGGCAAACAGGCTGCCTGGAATTGCTTCTCTCGAATCATAAACTGCATTTGTTACTACCGATGATAAATCAAACAGATTCGAGCCAGTGCCATTGGTAATTTCTACTACTTCTTTAAGTGTTAACTCACTCATTGCTTGCTCGATTCAAGATGGCTGCACGCAATTCAGCAAGATCATCAAATGGGTACGTTTCATTACCTATCTGCTGCCCTTGTTCGTGGCCCTTGCCCAAAACAGCTACCAAATCATTACTTGATTTTACCTCAGAAACAGCTGCTAATATCGCAGCACGTCGATCCGCAATTTCCTGATATGAAACGCCAATCGCATCAATTCCCAAAATAATCTGAGCTCTAATCTGTGAAGCATCTTCAGTTCGCGGATTGTCATCAGTCACAATCACTAAATCCGCTCC
>WLEH01000137.1 GCA_009704345.1 Actinomycetota bacterium
AGCGTGATGTGATGGCTCACCCAAGAAACAATTTCATTAATGGAGTGAACCATCTCAGCAGTTGAAGCTTGCTGCGTCACGATGCCATTTAATCTGCATTCGACTTTAGTATTCTGGGCGGTTGCTAACTCAGTTTCAATCCATGGCCCAAGCGGGCAGAACGTATCAAATCCCTTTGATCGAGCCCATTGGCCATCTTTATGTTGTAAATCGCGAGCGGTAACGTCATTGGCACAGGTGTAACCCAGAATCACATCCGCTGCCCGTTCAACTGGTACATCTTTACAAAGCCGAGAAATAACAACCGCTAACTCAGATTCATGTTGCACATTTTCACTTTGGGTTGGAATTCGAATAATGTCATCCGGCCCAATAATTGAAGTCGTTGGCTTAAAGAAGAACAATGGTTCTGTTGGCGGTTCCGAGCCCATTTCTAATGCGTGTTCTCGATAATTTTTTCCAATACAAATAATCTTGCTTGGGATAATCGGAGCCAGCAAGCGAACGTCAGACAATGGCAAAACTGCACCGGTGTAGTGAAGCTCACCCATAGGATGGCCATCTAGCACCCTAACTTGATCTGTTTCTACCACGGCATAGCCAACAGTTTCCTGATGTGAAAATCGCGCTAAGCGCATTTATATCGAACCGACCTTCTGCTTAATTTGGTTTACGCCCTGCTCGAAGTAAGCCGTAGGCTACCGCGTCACTAATTGCTTTCCAGGACGCGGCCACCACATTTTCATGAACACCAACAGTGTCCCATTCAGTATTGCCGTCAGAGGTTTCAATAAGTACACGGGTAACAGCACCAGTACCCTTAACACCTTCCAAAATTCGAACCTTGTAATCAACCAATTCCAATTTGCTAAGTTCTGGATAAATTGATGTGAGCGCAGTGCGTAGCGCATTATCTAGTGCGTTAACTGGACCATTTCCTTCACCAGTACTAACCAATCGCTGCTCGTCAGCAACAATTGCAACGGTGGCTTCGGAATAAACTTCACCATCAACGTCTTGCTCCACTACAACTTTCCAAGAATCCACCGTGAAGAATCGCTGCTTCCGACCAGCAATTTCATCCAGCATCAACAGCTCAAAAGACGCATCGGCCGCATCAAAAGTCCATCCTCTGGATTCAAGATCCTTTACCCGCTCAACAATGCGGCCAATAACTTCCTTATCAACTAGGTCGTAGCCCAGTTCTTTACCCTTGAGCTCAATCGAAGCTCGACCAGCCATCTCTGACACCAGCATGCGCATGTCGTTACCAATGATGGATGGATCGATATGTTGATACAACATGGGATCAATCTTTACCGCACTGGCGTGCAAACCAGCTTTATGAGCAAATGCACTCATCCCAACATAAGGCGCGTGCTGATTGGGATTGATGTTAGTTATTGCCGAAATTGCATGTGCTGTTCTAGTCATCTCTTTTAGATGCTCTGGCGCAATTACAGTCATATCTTTTTTCAATTGCAAATTAGCAATTACGGTAAATAAGTTGGTATTACCACAACGCTCGCCATAGCCGTTTGCCGTTCCTTGCACGTGCGTTACGCCAGCATCAACAGCACTTAGTGAATTAGCTACCGCACAACCAGAGTCATCATGACAGTGAATTCCTAGTCGCGCAGCTGTTACCTGCGACACATCATTCACAATATCTGCCAATTCAACAGGCAACATGCCGCCGTTGGTGTCACATAGCACGGCAACATCGCCGCCAGCTTCCATCGCAGCCCGAACTACTGCAATTGCATAATCTCGATTGCTTCGGTAGCCATCAAAGAAATGTTCAGCGTCAAGAAACACTCGACGACCTTCATCTACTAAAAACTTAACAGTATCCGAGATCATTTTCAGATTTTCAGCTAACGTGGTTCGAAGTGCTAACTCAACATGTCGATCATAAGTTTTTGCAACCAAAGTTACGATCTTGGCGTTAGAATCCAGCAAGGCTCGAACTTGAGCGTCTTCAGTTACTTTGACATCTGGTTTACGAGTTGCGCCAAATGCAACTAAAGTTGCAGTATCAAGCTTTAATTCAGTTTGAGCACGACGGAAAAATTCAGTATCTTTTGGAATGGCACCTGGCCAGCCGCCTTCAATGAAGCCAACCCCAAGTGAATCTAAATGCTTAGCAATTGCCAATTTGTCGTTAACAGTTAAATTCAAACCTTCTTGCTGTGCACCGTCACGCAACGTGGTGTCATAGATATGAAATGCATCGGTATTCATCAAGCTAACCTATACATCCAGTTATGTTCATCTCTTGCTTGACCAGTTTGAATATCCAGCAGCGCCTTGCGCATTTTCATCGTAACCGGACCAGGCTTACCGTCCCCAATAGTAACATTTCGAGTAGCACTCTTAATTTCACCTATTGGTGAAATTACTGCAGCGGTACCGCAGGCAAAAACTTCAGTTATCCGTCCAGATGCAATTGAATCGTAAAGTTCATCCACTGATATTTTGCCTTCATGCGTATCAAAGCCAAGATCATTTCCTAATTGGATTAACGAATCTCTAGTTACTCCCGGCAACAACGTGCCAGTCAATTCTGGAGTTAATAATTGTGCCTCGTCACCACTTCCCAGCACGAAAAACAAATTCATGCCGCCCATCTCTTCAATCCATTTACGCTCAATTGCATCCAGCCAAATGACTTGGTCGCAGCCTTGAGCTTTTGCTTGAGCTTGCGCAATCAAACTTGCGGCATAGTTGCCCGCGCATTTAGCTTCGCCAGTGCCACCAGGAGCTGCTCTAACATATTCCGTTGATACCCAAACGCTCACTGCTTTGGCAGGATCAAAATAAGCACCAACTGGAGATGCGATAACTAGAAACAAATACTCAGTAGCTGGTCGAACGCCAAGTCCAACTTCGGAAGCGAACATGAATGGTCGAATATAAAGTGACTTGTCACCACCGACTGGAACATATGATTTATCGGTAACAACTAATTGCTTTACCATGGCCAAGAAAAGCTCTTCGGCAGGTTCGGGCATTGCAAGACGACGAGCAGAGCGCTGGAACCGTTTCGCATTCATCTCTGGCCGGAAAGTATGAACACTGCCATCTGCCCAGCGGTACGCTTTCATGCCTTCAAAAATTGATTGGCCGTAATGAATCGCCAACATTGCTGGATCCATTGATAGCGGTGCATAAGGTTCAATAACCACATCATGCCAACCTAATTCAGTTGAGTATTTGGCGCGGGCCATGTGATCGGTAAATACTTTGCCAAATCCTGGGTCAGCAACAATTGCCGAAACTTCAGCAGCAGATCTGCCAATTGCTGGAATATGTTTAATCTCAACCATTACAACCTGCCTGCAATTGCGTCGCCAACTTCTGCGGTCTTGCGACTTCCGGTTCGAGCTACTAAATCTTGTGCCACCGCTGATTCCACTCGTACTGATAAATCTTCATGACCAAGATGGTCTAATAACATTGCCACACTAAGTATTGCGGCAGTTGGATCAGCGATTTGCTTTCCAGCAATATCAGGAGCTGAGCCGTGCACTGGTTCAAACATGCTTGGGAATTTGCGTGATGGATCTAAATTTCCACTGGCAGCAAGTCCAATACCGCCAGCAATTGCAGCGCCAATATCAGTGAGAATGTCACCGAAAAGATTGTCTGTAACTACCACATCAAAACGCTCTGGATTAGTAACCATGAACATTGATGCCGCATCTACGTGTTGATAGTCAACGGTAACTTCTGGATAGCTTTGTTGCACTTTATCAAAAGTTCGTTTCCATAGTCCACCAGCATGAACCAAGACATTTGTTTTATGAACCAAAGTTAAATGCTTGCGTCGCTTCATTGCGCGCTGGAATGCATCTTGAATCACACGTTCCA
>WLEH01000138.1 GCA_009704345.1 Actinomycetota bacterium
AATGGTGTATCAAATACAGGTGGAAATGGTGGAAGTGGAATAGCATCTTCAATCAGTGGTTCAACCACTACATATGGTATTGGCGGGAGAGGAGCAAATGGAAATTCAACAAATGCTGCTGTTATAGGTTCTCCAAATACAGGGAATGGTGCCAGAGGAGGTGGTGGCGCATCTGGACAACAGGCAAACGGAGCAAAAGGAGGATCTGGTATTGTAGTCATTACATATTATCAATAATAGGCTATCATACTATATTATAGAAAACGCGTTTATAAGAATTATACAACTCTTATAAATTCATAGTATATGTAAATCGCAGTAAATGAAGTGGAAACTAGATCGTAAGCACCTCGTGATTTCCGGTATTTACTCCGAGATCGATCATTTTCTTCTAAATTATCCTATTCCGGATGGTGAAGACGCCGATATCATTGCGCTCCATTTAGAACTAGATACTCAACCGCCACCATCGATAAAAAGATTCGGTAATCTCAGGTGGCTCCGCATTATTTCTTCTAGATGGACGGCGATATCACCAGAAATCTTCCCGCGAAAACTCGAGACACTAATCATCGAATCCTCCAGTTTCGAATCCATCACCGACTTTTTTGCCAATATCCTCCAACTTCGCGATCTCAAATCTATCTCATTCTTCGTCAATACCATCAAATATACCGATCATCGCTTCGATACTACCGCATTTCCACTACTCAATAACATCGACATCCATATCGCACACACCATACCACCAGATCTCCTCATGCTCATCCCATCCGAATGGACACATACCTACAAACAAACCACATTTGGTAACCACTACAAATGGCAGAAAAATACCACCCAAAAACTTCCGACATACACCACCGCACCCATTTATAATCCTACCATCCTATAGATTATCCATCAATATCCTATAGATTATCCATCAATATCCTATAGATTATCCATCAATATCCATTAATATTCTATAGAAATCTTACAACTCTTACACTAAACCCACATTATCCATTATAAATCGCAATGATCGTGTCTTTTTCACCAGTTCTTTCTCCACCGTATCATTCGGAAAATGTCCCGTGGTCGTATCGACATACAGCAGCATTTTCGTGCCATTATGCCGTCGCATCATACGCATCTTCGCCATATAGCGTATCGACTCCCGGTAGTTCACCCGTGGATCCTGTCGTCCCACCTCTATAATGATATTGGGATATCTTTTCTTCTCTATGTTTTCATACGGCGCCCACTCTTTCAGATTCTTGAACTCCGCCTCATTAGTCGATGGGCTCCCGAACTCCAGATACTCTATAGTGGTTAATGGCTGAGTAGCATCCATCAGCGTATTCAGCACATCCAGGAATGGAACCTGCATATAAATCGTATTATATAGCTCCGGCGCACGATTCGCTATAGCACCCATCAGAAATCCCCCCGCAGATCTTCCAAATGCCACTGTCCGATCTGGCCTCGAATACATCTTCTGTAAGTATCGCGTCACCTCTATAAAATCCAAGAAGGTATTACGCTTATTTAGATTAGTTCCTTCGTAGTACCAATCTTGACTAACATCACCTCCACCTCTAACATAGGCATACGCACATATGAACCCCCGCTCCGTTAGAGCAATCAGATCCGATTTATAGGAGATATCAGTGTTCATACCATACGCCCCATACCCCGCAATATAGAGCGGGTTGCTATTATCATCTTTCAACATATCCTCTCTATAGAAGTAGACCACGGGGATACGGTTGCGGCCCACGTAGTCGATCTTCATGGTATAGCGGGTCTTATCGATGTATCCGCAACCGCTGGCGTATTTCCGTTCCATCGACTGTTTCGCCCAGCTGATCTCGTAGTATGTCGGCGGTGTAATAGGTGAACTATAGCGAACATATATCTTCTTTTGCGTCCAGTCTATAGAATCGGTCATGAGGGTGATATCGAAAGCGGGTTCCGGGAATGCCACTTTAATCACACGGGGTTTCTCCGTGCCCTTCACAGTGATCATATAGAAGAATGATTTGCCTCGGCTCTGTTCATGTACATAAATGATATCGTCTATAACGTTGAATGTCACAATCTTGGCCGTGCTGTGTCCGGGATGAAACACTTCCCGCCCCGGTTTATGCGGCTCATGTAACATGACGCTGTAATTCTTGTGGCGGAGATTGGTGAGGGCGTAATAGCGACCATTGCTATATTCCATCTCGTAATCCACCCCGGTTTCAAATGGCGTCATCTCCCGCATCACATTCTTGCCATCCCGGAGATCGATGGAGAAAATCTGCGAGGTGAAAGTCTGGACACGGCGCAAGAATAACATGGTCTTACATGAACTCACGGCGATCTCCAGATCAATTGTGGGATCCATCTCCTCGAATATTAGATCCTCCCTCTGTGTCTTCCACACATATTTACAGAAACGTGTCACTCTACCCGTACTATCCGACCGACCATAATAGATATTCCGGTCTTGATCCACACCGAACGTAGTGGTGACATTCCGCAAGATGTCCCGCTGACGATCTAGACGGAGATTGCGCACATGAATCCGGCCTTTCTCCGATCCATCCTCCGCATCTTTAGAGTAGAATACGAAGCGGTTAGCCGTATCAAATTGATAGTAGATAACATCCTCGTCAATCAAAATCTCCTTGTCAGTATTAGGCAAAATCACCGACATCTTCGATAGACGATTGCGATTGAGAAGATTGACGTAATATCCCTCTTTGGTGCGGATACGCAGGAGCGGCTTGGTCTTATCGTGCCGCAAATTTAACTCGCGATACAGATCACGGTCGAATCTCGCCACAGACTCATAGTAATCATTCTCGGTAGCCACGATGGATTTCAGGGGAGCATCCAGCAACCAGTGGAATGGATCCGACCATTCTACACCGAAGTGCTTGCGATTATACTCCTTCATCTCATAACGAGGTTCCTTCATCACGTTTTATTATTACCACTACAATACTTTGCGCGCGACATACTTAAATAACGAGCGTGATCGTATGGCCAAAACATGGCGCCTAATCTGATTGTGAATTTCATCGGTAATATTACGCCGGGTACAGGTATCTTTCATGATATGACTCTTGCGAGGTTCATCCTCTATAAACACTACCGGCGCCAGATTCATATCAACACCATTAGTTACATTAATTTCGACGCACCTCCAGCTCATATCAACGTATTTTTCGAGAACGTTAACTACGGTCTCCTCCCCTTCGCCAAGAAGAATATATTGATTCCCAACCAGGAATGGTACTATCGTAGCTGGCTACCCTATATTCCGTCTTTCGACGAGATCTGGGTTAAGACGCGATATGCCGAGCGGATCTTCAGTGAAATCGCGGGGCATCCACCCGTGAAATACATAGGATGGTGCTCGCGGGAACGAAACCTTCTCGGCAGTCGCAACCGCAAGGCGTGTCTCCTCCTGGCCGGGCGCTCTATAAACAAGAATGCTCAGCTGGTGGCGGACGAATGGCGGCCAGAATACCCGACGCTCACCATCTCTATCAACACGAAAGAGAACAAGGAGTTCGTGGATCCTAAGAAGGCGAATGTCCGGGTGATCACGGGGGATCTCACCGATGGTCAGGTCGATAATCTGCTCTCTAATAACGGGATACATATCTGTCTCTCGCGGATAGAGGGATTCGGTCACTCTATAGTGGAGGCGAAGATGGCGGGGGCGGTGATCGTCACCACCGGCGCGCCACCCATGAATGAACTCTCCAGCCGATTTCTCGTGGATATTCGCAATAAGTTCGAATATGAGGAGAAGTTGGGTGAATATTACTCTATTAATACTGCGCATATGCACGAGACTCTCGCCGCCGTATTCGCCATGTCCAATCGGG
>WLEH01000139.1 GCA_009704345.1 Actinomycetota bacterium
GGAGCGCATGAGGGTCAAAAGTAGGGCTGCGATGTCAGTTTATAGGGTGGCGATCAAGCGTTGGGCTTCCTTGGTCTCGGCCTTTTCTTTCAAATCGGCTCGGTTGATCATTTCCTGAAGGGTATTGCGTGCTTCTTCCTTTTTGCCGAGAGCTATGAAGGACTTGGCAGAACCGAGGTAGGCTTTCGCCATCTCGTCCTTCCAACGCTGGTGAGCGATGAAAACGCGCTGGTAATAGGCAATCGCTGCCTCGTGCTTGTTCTGGGAGGCCTCGACATCACCGAGCATGCGCAGGGCGTTCGCGGTGGGCTCGCCACGCCATTCCTTGGTCTGGGCGATCTGCTCGTAGAGCTTCTTCGCGTCATCCCATTTCTTGAGTTTGGCGGAGGTCTTGGCGATGCCTTGGGTAGCTTGAAGGATATAAGCACTGCCTTGATATTCACCGGCAGCTTTGAAGAGCTCGAGCGCCTTATCGTAGTTGTTCTTCTCGAACTCGATTTCCGCGAGCCCGACTGGAGCACCGTCGGAATGCTCGGTGTTTTTAAACACATCACGCAGGCGCACGTAACAGGCGGTGGCTTTTTCGAGGTCTCCCTTGGTGCGCGCATTGTCTCCCACGAGAGCAAGCAGCATGGGGCTGAGGTCCTCGGCCTTGGCCACTTCGATGAGGATGTTGAAGAACTTGCTGGTTTTGTCTGAAAGCTTCATCGCCTTGGCCAGCCAAGTCTTGGCAAAGAGGATGCGCATGGCAGCGGTGCCATTGTTCAGTTCCGCGGGAGGCGTTAGAAGCGTTTCGAGTTTCTTTTCCACTTCTTCGAAGGGCTGTTCATATTCTGGCACCTTGGGGATAGGGGCCGCGGCGGTTGCAGCAGGCTTGGCGGTCGCATCAGGCGCGGGAGTCGGCTGAGAGCGGCGTCGTTTGGGGGTCACCACGTTCACGAGCTGCTGGATCAGACCCTCCACCTGCTGATTGGCAGCATTCGAAATGCGCTGCTTGATGTGCTCGGAGAGAAGTTTTTGGGCCTCCTCAGGCTTCTGATCCTTGATGTGCGACCGGCTGATCCAGAGGATGGCCTTCAACGACAGTTCCTCGTTTTCTTTGTGCGTGTTGTAGTAACGCTGCCACATGCCGGCGAGCTTCTTCCACTCATTTTGGCCGACGTAGAGGTCGGTGAGCTGATCCATGACATAGTTTAGCACGTCATCGGTCTTCGCCTTGTCCACGGCAGACTCGAACTGCTTCGTCGCGTTCTCGTAGTCGGCCTTTTGGTTGTAGATGTCACCGAGAAGGCCATGCACTTGGCCGATGTTCTGATCGTTCGGATGCTCTTCAGTGATCTTGATGAGCATTTCCTGCGCCTTGTCTTTTTTGCCTTCCTGGAAGGTAATGAAGGCTAGGCGGTATTTGGCATCGCAAAGGTAGTTCCCCTTGGGGTTCTCCTTGATGTAGGTCTCCAAGGCCTTGACGACGTTTTTGTAGTCGTTTTGATAGAAGTAGCTCAGCGCGATGCGGTAAAGGCACTCGTCCTTGTAAACGCTGTCCTTGCTATCGGCGATGAGCGCCTCAAAGGCCGCGCGACCCTGCTCAAAGCGCTGAAGCTCAAACAGCACGATGCCACTCAGATAGCGCAGGCGTTCCTTGTCGGCCTTTGGAAAGCCGGCGGCCTTGTTAAACGCGCGCTCCGCCTCTTCAAGCTGGCCGTTCTGGTAGGCAAGCATGCCATACATCTCCGAAATCTGTCCCAACTCGCTACTGTCAGGGAAATTCTCGATGAATTTTTCACAAAGTGCCCGTGCCTCCGAGATACGCTTGAGAGCAGCGTTCACCATGATGAGGCCATACATGCAACGATCACGTTGGGGGAATTCCTTGAACTCATCCACGATGGTGCTGAAGGCCAGAATGGACTGCCACATGCGGCTGGCATCGCCGGAGGCTCCTTCGGTGGGCGGCTGTCCCATTTCGAAGTAGCAGCGTCCGAGACGGTAGTAGAGCGATGCATCGTAATCCGTGCGTTTTTCGATCTCAGCGAGGATTTCTTGGCCGGCCTTCAGTTTGGTCTCCAACTCGGCTTTTTGGTCGCCTTTGGAAACTTTGAGCTTCGCTTCCACCTTGGCGATCTGTTCCTTCTGGATGCGGGAGATCTCACTCTTGCGCCGAACCAGTTGATAGGCATTGAGGGCATCTTGGAAGGCCTTCTTTTCCATCATCTGGTCACCCAGCTGAAGATAGATGTTGTTCATCTGGGCGATGTTGTCACCACCGGAGGCAAAATTCCGCACTTTATCCATTAGGGCACTGGCATCTTCGAGCTTGCCGGAAGCCACATAAAGCTGAGAAGCCATCATGGCAGCTTGGATGGATTCCGGGCTGCGGACGCCATCGGCAAGCACCGCTGAGAGGATCTGCAGAGCCTCCTCGGTTTTGTTATCGGCCTTCAAATGGTCCGCAATGATCAAGCCTGCCTCCGCTTTTTTCTCCGGCGACTTGCTCACGACCTCCTTCAGAACCGTCACTCCTTTGTCCCCCTGCTTGGATTTGATGTAAGCGCGACCCAATGCCATACGCACATCGATGATGCTACCCCCTTCCGGGAACTCTTTGACGTAGAGCTCCAAGGACTCAATCGCCTTGGCATATTCCTCTAAATTGAAGAAGCACGCTCCCTTGGCATAAAGAATGCCCTCGAAGGGCTTATTGTTCAGGTTTTTTTCCGCTTGGGCGATTTTCGACAGTGCCTCCTGATACTTGGCCTCGGTGAAAAGCTTGACCGCCTCGTTCATGAGCGCCTCGGTCTCCTGCTGGATGTTGAGTGCACCTGGGGCGGCAGGAGCCGCCGGCGGGCTTCCAGGAGCTGCGGGTGGGGCTCCGGGAGCCGGCGGTTTGGGCGCCTGACCCAGTACGGAGATGCAGGTGGCAAGGGAGGCGAGCGTGACGCGAAGATGAAGCTTCATGCGATTCAGACGGATTCCGCGGGGAGTTTGAACAGAAAGTTTAAGACAGGAAGGGTGACCGGAGAGCTACGGACAAAAATTTTGAAAAATAGGGAGTAAGCCTAGCAGTCGCGCCTTTTTTGTCACGAATAAATCCTCCTAGGGGGCTATCCTTTCAATCATTGGTCCAACAAAGGTAAAAAGGCCTCTGGCCATCCATCATCGGATATATATGAACTCGCTGCTGTTGAAAAGGACGTGCGCCAAGTCGGTGAGGGCCTGATCGCGGCTCGAAGCAGCCTCGCGGACTCTCACGAAATCCAGTGACTGCTGCAGGCGTGCCTCAGTAGGCTCGTGGCCCAAGCTGAACCTGAACAGGCGCTGAATGGTTTCTTCGAGGGTGCTCGAGGAAGCTCGGCGGGCGAGGTAATGGGCCTGTTCCTCAACGAATTCGTCATTCATGAGCACCAGTGCTTGGGTGGGGACGGTGCTTTCGAGCCGCGCGGCACACGAATCGGTGGTGGTGGGCGCATCAAAGAGTTCCAGCATCGGCATAAGGAGCTGACGCTTCTGATAGATGTAGACGCTGCGCCGCCACTGCTCCGGGCCTTCTTTTTTGAGCAAAGGCCATTTGTTGCGCTGGCTGGCGGGCAGCAGATCCGCGCGGAGGCGTGGTTTGATACCGGGGCCGCCCATCGTGTCATTCAGCTTGCCGCTGGCCTGTAGGATGCAATCGCGCAGCACCTCGGCCTCCATGCGCTGGAGCGTGGCGCGGCTTTGCCGATACGTCGCGGACATCAAGATGAGCTTGTGCAGCGCCTTGAAGCGGCCGCCATTGACGATGAGTTGTCGTGCAAGGTAGTCGAGGAGTTCGGGATGCGTGGGCTTGGCACCGCTGAAGCCAAAGTTGCTGGGGCTGGCGACAATGCCTTGAC
>WLEH01000014.1 GCA_009704345.1 Actinomycetota bacterium
CTAAAGGGACTGCCAGCGCAACAATTCTCTTTGCTGTATTAGTTACGCTAGCGTTCTTGAAATTTGATCGTAAAGACATTTTGTCATAACTGCGATATGCCACTTCACTGTTGGGTTCCTTGAGTAACTAACGGGGAAATCTGCCAAACCCAGAGGCGAGTGAGCTAGCAAGATGGCGTTTGGCATGATTGCCCCCTGCCTGATCCGGCTCGCTGGGTCAGACATGGAGGGCTCGCATAGTGGACTAGTGCAGCGGTCTTGAAAACCGCCAGGTCGGCGACCCCGGCCTCGTGGGTTCAAATCCCACGCCCTCCGCGCAAGGAGACGTCGCCTAGCCCGGTCCATGGCGCCCGCCTGCTAAGTGGGAGGGGACCAAAATCCCCACGTGGGTTCAAATCCCACCGTCTCCGCGGTACGTTGCAGTGATATCTGTGAGTGATCACAGGTCTACACTGCATCGACTTAGCGCCCGTAGCTCAACGGATAGAGCATCTGACTACGGATCAGAAGGTTAGGAGTTCGAGTCTCTTCGGGCGCGCTGAAAACCCGCAACTTGTTGCGGGTTTTTTCTTGTTGCAATCAATTTTTCACCTCTACGATTCCAGCGAAATGCAACTGAAGCCAGTATTGCAGCTGTAATTCTCAGCACATCAACTACTGAAAATGCAATTAGATTGCTAGTCTGAGGCGATGCACTCAATTACATTTAATAGTTGCGGTGATTTAAGCGTGCTTCAAATGGTTGAATCTGAAACTTTATCGCCTACTGCTAATGAAGCATTGGTTAAGGTGGCTTTAGCAGGAGTTAACTTCATTGATGTTTATCATCGCCGTGGTCAATACCCCTTACCTCTGCCTAGCGGAATTGGACTTGAAGGGATCGGCGAAATTGTTTCAATAGGTAAGGCAGGTGGTGACTTTAAAGTTGGAGATAGAGTTTTTTGGACTAGCGCTCTTGGAAGTTATGCCCAATATGTGAATGTACCTATTGATCAATTAACTGTCATTAAGCCCGAACTACAGCTAACCAATGAACAGCTCCTTCCATTATTGCTTCAAGGAATGACCGCACATTATCTTGTCAACTCCTCATATCAAGTAACTGGTGAAGACACGGTCTTAGTAACTGCTGCCGCAGGAGGTGTTGGACAACTAGTTGTTCAATTACTCAAAGATAAAGGGGCAACTGTCATAGCTTGTGCTTCAAATTCCAACCGTGCCCAATACGCAAAAAATTTAGGTGCCGATTTCGTCGGCATATACGACCAAATCGCAAGTTTGGTAGCGGAAGTAACAAAAGGTTTAGGCGTAGATGTTGTATATGACTCTGTTGGAAAAGACTATTTTGATGTGTGCCTAGCAACGCTAAAAGATAACGGTATGTATGTGCTTTGTGGAGCTGCGAGTGGGCCGGTACCACCGTTAGATCTAGGTAGATTAAGTACAAAATCACTTGCGATTCGTCGACCAACACTTGGTTCCTATGCCAGAACTCAAGATGATCGTATAGCGAGATTGGAGGATTTAACCAATCTGATCCGGGCTGGAAAACTTAAGTATCCATCCGCAAAAGCATTCCCGATGGACAAAACAAAAGAAGCGCACGATTTGATTGAGTCTCGTACTTATTCAGGAAAGATTGCTATCGATCCTTGGCTATAAAGTTAAATCCTGAAAGACTCAAGCTCTGCAACTATGGTAAAACTTAAAACTGATTTAATCTTTATTTTCTGAATTTTGTTATAGCTAGCCAGCCCCGTTCGAGTAATTCATTAACTGCTTCTGGTTTTGGCATAGCTGGAGATAATGATTCGGCTGAAGTTAAGGTTACGTAGCCATGAACTAACGACCAAGCAAACGCTGCTACTTGCTCAATATCCGAATGTTCAATTAACCCCTCATTAGACAGATCCAAAATTGCATCGTGAAAAATTGACCGTGATGATGGATCATCTTCATCATTTGGTAACGAGTCACAATCTAGAAAAGCTACGGAGAACAATCCAGGCTCAGATAGACCAAACTCGATATAGGATCGACCAATAGTTAAAAACCTCTTTTTTACATCCGTTTCTTGTCCCAAGGCCTTTAACATGTATCGAGCTAATTCTTCTCTGGCTTGTTGGGATATTCCAGCTTTTAGGCTTTCACCATTTGGAAAATGGCGATAAACCGCCATCGGTGAAACATGCACTTGATTTGCCAAGTGCGTTACCCCTAAATTCTTGGGTCCATTGACTCGAGCTTCTTTGACACCAGCACGCAACAGAGCATCCGCCAGATTCCCATGGTGGTACTTGGTTTTCTTTTTCATGTTGACATTATAAACATTAATCGGGTATGTTTACCAAGTAAACATCTGAAGGCGACCGAACAAGCCTTCAACTGTGAGTACTAAAGGGGTGCGAGTGTGAGTACGGTCGATAGCGGAAGTGTCAGATCAAGTGGGAGATTGGCTGCTTCAATTAGCTTAATTCAAGGTCTCTTACTGTTTGTTCCACTTGTTGTATTGGGTGCCGCCATCGAGTGGCCGGCTAGTCTTGATGATCCAGCAGCAATCGCGCTTCCTCGTCTGTTGGAAGAAGAGGGTGCGGTTAGGTTTGGATATATTGCCTATCTGATTTACTCAATTCTCTTTGTTATCACAATCACGCTGCTTGCTAAGTGTGTATCTGGTAGTGCGATGCGCGCATTCATGTCATTAATCTTGGGTTTTGCCTTGATCTCAACGATGGCTCGAACTATTGGAATTATTCGCTGGCTAGATCCTATGCCACAACTAGCTAAGTCTTGGGAATTAGCAGCTACTGAGGAAGAGCGTTACGCAATTAGTGTTAATTTTGATGTTCTAAATTCATATGGCGGAACCATTGGAGAAGTTTTAGGGGTAAGTATCTTTGCCGCCATTTCAATTCTTTTATTCTGTATTGCCGCAATAAAGGATCGTTCACTGCCTACTTGGCTGAGCGGATTTGGTTTAATTGCTGCTACTGCTGTCCTAGCTACCGCCAGCACGCTGGCCGGTGTAGATGCTGGTGATTTTTTAATCACATTCGGAACGACAATGGTTCAGCTTTGGTTCTTGGCAATTGGATTTTGGCTGCTTTACTGGTCAAAAAAATCGACTGAAAAAGTTTAAGACAAGAGATGACAGCGGGTATTGAATCAAATATGCGTAGTAACTTGCATGTGATACTTGGGAACGGGACTGTCGGCGAGAGATTAGCTAAGGTTCTCCTTCTTAACCATAAACAGGTACTAGTTCTTACCCGCTCTAAACCAAATTATGAACTTCCTGGTGTTAGTTACGATGTTGCTAATTCCAAATCAACTGAAAGCATGCTCGCAGCGGCACCAAAAGCTAAAGTCATTTACAACTGTGTAAATCCGCCATATCACAAATGGAAATCTGATTGGCCTGCAATCTCTAAGGCCGTAAATGAGTTTGCAATAAGGTCAGGAGCAAATTTAGTTAGTTCGTCAAACCTATATGGCTATGGACCTCACAACGGCGTGCTTACCGAAGACTTACCACTTAAAGCTACCTGGACTAATGGAGAAGTTAGAGCAGAGGTATGGCAGGAAGCTAAGGTGCTGCATGATGCCGGATTACTCAAGGTAACTGAGGTTCGCGGATCTGATTACATATGCGCGAACGAACAAAGTCGAATGGGGCACCGTGTTGTTCCTAATTTGTTATTGGAAAAGCCGATCCAACTCCTAGGTGCACTCGATCAACCCCACACCTGGACAGATCCAGATGATGTAGCAAAGCTCATGATGGTTTTGGCTGAAGATGACAGAAGCTGGGGTCAGCCTTGGCATGTTCCTAGCAACGAGCCCAAAACACAGCGAGAGGTTGTTGCCGATATCGCAAATGCCCTTGGTATAACAAATTACTCAATCAGAGCTGCTGGACCCATAGTGGAACGAATACTTGGTCTCATTAATCCCTTAATTCGGGAGTTAAACAAAGGAAGTTACCAGTTTCATTCACCCTTTGTAATGAGTTCAAAAAAATCTTTCGAAGCGTTTGGGCTCATTGCCAAACCCTGGCAGCAAGTAATTCAAGATTTGGTGAAGCCATATCTGGATTATGTAAACATTAATGGAATGCACTCGATCTCAAAACTTGGCAGTGAAAGATTTCCGGATTTAAGTTAGTTAGATATCGATAAGGAAAACACAATGACCTCAGTACCTCAAGTTCGAAACAATTCCAATAATGGGCTCTTCTACCGGTTGGGTATGTTTGTCGCTAAGCGAAAACTGTCTGTATTAATTGGTTACTTGATTTCCATGGTCATATTCGGCACTTTTGGTTTTCAAGTTTTTGGTGCAATGCAGTCCTACGGCTTTAATGATCCCAATAGCGACTCAAGTCGTGCTGCACAAATCCTTATTGACGAATTTGGCGTAACTGATCCAGTTGCAATTTTGGCGATTGAAACTCCGAGTGGAGTTGATGTTGATGCGGCAGCTGCTACTAAATTATTGAATGATGTCGCACAGTTAGATGATGTTAAGTCAGTTATTTCCTATTGGTCAACTGGCGGTGCACCAACTCTACTTGGAAGCGATGGCCGAACCGGCCAAGCAATCGTGATTGCTGAAGATGGAATTGATACCGCAAACTTAGCTAACCAGATAGTAGAGGATTTCACTGGAAAACAAGAGGGTTTAACTGTTTATGCATTTAGTGGTGACATTGTTGGTAATGCATTCGAAGAAACCATTACAGGCGATTTGTATCGTGCCGAAGCAATTGCCATTCCAATCACCGCAGTAATTTTGCTTTTTGTTTTTGGTTCCTTGGTTGCTGCTGGACTCCCGTTTTTGGTTGCCGGTGGCACGATCATGGGATCCTTTTTTGCACTATTTATAATCTCGGAGTTTACCGATGTATCGGTTTTTGCATTGAACCTGATAACAGGTCTCGGTTTGGCGTTGGGTATTGATTATGCGCTGCTGATAATCAATCGGTTCCGGGAGGAGTTAAATTCTGGCAAAGCGGTGCCAGCGGCAGTAGCAGCCACTGTCGCCTCTGCCGGCAAAACCGTATTTGTTTCTGGCATAACTGTTGCTGTCACTTTGGCTTCGTTACTGATGTTCCCACAATACTTCTTAAGATCTTTTGCTTATGCCGGAATTTCAGTTGCGCTTCTTGCGGTGATTGGCGCCTTAACCGCAGTACCAGCCCTATTAGCGATTTTGGGGAAGAATGTAAATCGACTAAAGGTTCGACGCGGCGATTTAGCTCCTAAAGATGATGGCTTCTGGGCGAAACTAGCAAGATTTGTGATGCATCGGCCATGGCCCGTGCTACTAGCCACTATTGCACTCTTGTTTTTCATTGCGGCACCTTCAACAAATGTGTCTCTTGGTGAAGTGGATGAGCGCGCACTGCCTGCCGACAATCCTGCCGTGATAGCTGGTGAAGTATTACGTGAACGTTTTGCTGGCAACGACAGTTCACCCTATGAAATAGTTTTGATTGAGCCCGATTCTGCAGCGGCAATCGAATCTTATGCACTGAAAATCTCTCAGATTCCTGAAATTGTTCGAGTTGTTTCGCCAGCGAGCATTATTAGTGATGGAGTTGTTGTTGCACCAAACCCAGAATCTGAATCGTTTCAGACCGCTGCAATGGCTCGAATTGAGGCAATTGGTGATGTCAGGCCGCTTGATCCTGCTGGCGAAGCGTTGCTAACGGACATTCGTGCCATTTCGGCTCCTGCAACCGAAGCTTTAGTCGGTGGTATCGCAGCTCAATCAGCTGACGCAACTAATTCAGTAATTGATCGAGTTTGGATTGTAGGGTTATGGCTGGCTCTGGCAACTATGGTCATTTTGTTTATGTTCACTGGCAGTGTATTAATCCCAATTAAGGCACTTGCTTTAAACCTGCTGAGTTTAGGTGCGATGCTTGGTGCACTAGTTTGGGTCTTCCAAGGTGGTCAATTGAATTGGTTGACTGGCGATTACATTGTAACTGGCACCGTAGACATCTCTACCATAATTCTGATTGCGGTAATCGCGTTTGCCTTATCAATGGATTATGAAGTATTCATGCTTTCCCGAATAAAAGAAGAGCATGACACTGGTGCCACTACAACTGATGCGGTTGCTTTCGGCTTACAGCGCACTGGACGAATCATCACGGCAGCAGCTCTATTAATTGCAATCGTTTTTGCCGCTTTTTTAAGCAGTTCAGCTACCAATATCAAACAGCTTGGCTTTGGCGTTACCTTCGCTATCTTGCTTGACGCTACCGTAGTTCGCGGCTTGTTGGTGCCATCATTTATGCGCATTGCTGGCAATGCCAATTGGTGGGCCCCCGCCCCATTAAAACGTCTTCACACTAAATTCGGCATAAAGGAGGGTTAAGATGAGTGAAGCAACAAGATGGATGGTGGCAATAGCTTTTATCTCGCTACCGACAATTGCATTTGGTGGTTATTTCTTACTTTCAATTCTAAAGAGGCAGGCTGGAACTGAAGGTATTTCTGGTATTCAGCGTGAGTACTTCAAAGCGGGCCACGCCCATGCTGGCGTTTTAGTTTTGCTGGGGATCATTGGTCAGATAGTTCTGGACTATTCACGATTTAATGAATCAGCTGTTTGGGCAATAAGGGGCGGCTTATTTATTGCTCCGTTATTGATCTCAGGTGGCTTTTTTGGCGGTGCACCAAAGTCATCAGATGCCCAGCCTGGTAATTTAGTAAAGCTAATACCAATTGGAGCCATTATTCTGAGCATCTCAACACTTGCTGTAGGTTTGAGTCTATTAATTAGTCTGTAAAAATAACAAATTTGAAGTTCAGATAATTCTCGGAACGATATCTACTAGGTAAATTGATTGCTAACTTTACTATTTAGTTAGTCAATCCGAATCTGACTTGAATCGATGCGCTCCGCTTGAAAAGAATTTATCTTGTGTTCACTCGGATAGCCAAGAGCCAAACCGCAAAGCAGGCTGTATTGCTTTGGAATATCAAATTCTTTTCGAACCGCATCTTCCCAGGTTGAAACAGCGCCTTGAGCGCAGGTACCCAACCCCCTCGCATGAGCACTGAGCATTAAGTTCTGCATAAACAATCCTGCATCTGATGCCGCAAATTTTCCGATGCTTTTGTGAGTAAAAATAAATAGCTCAACTGGTGCACCAAAGAATTCATAATTTCTAGCCCAAGCATCATCTCGAGCTTTTTTATCTTTGCGTGCAACTCCAATATAGTTATACAAATCTCTACCTACTCGCTGACTGCGAGGAAGTAAATCAGGTGGATACTTCTTAACTGCTACCCAATTAGATTTTGGTAAACCATATCTAGTTATGCCCAACTTTAATTTTGCCCAAATGCCACCATTGCGAGCATCTTTAACTGCATCCCAACGATTTAGAAATTCTCTACTTAAGCGATCTCGTTTCTCGCCTGTTGCTACAGCTACTAAAAACGGTCTGGTGTTTGACCATGATGGGGCAGTTAAGCCATCGGTGATTAATTCGTTTATCAATTCATCTGGGATTGGGGTAGCTAAGAAATCCCTGGAGCTACGCCTGCTGGCTAGGAAATCAGATATCTGGTCTTGTTTCTCTTCTCGATTCACCTTCCTACCTTATTGGATTTATCCCTCAGGCTGTTGATTCAAACTGCAAAGTGAGAATCAGGAAAGTCAGTGAGTAATTCACTGCTAGGTCTTTTCGAGAACCAATCCGAATAATCAGCATACTTATCTGTCATTAACCTATGCTTATGCTGTGCGAGTACTAATTACAAACGCCTTAAGTTATGCCGGCCCAGGAGCGCTTGAGGTAATATCTAAAACAGAGAACACGATTTACTGTCATGATCCAGCGTTTGGCAATCCAGCAATGGCAGCGAAATTTCAATCGGCAAATCCGGAATTGGTTGTGTTGGATATGCAGACGGCTGATGGCATTTTTGACTATTTTGATCAGTCCGGAATATACCTAGATGCAGTAATCCATAATGATGTCTTGGGAAACAAACCTGCCCCAATTGAATTAGTACCTGAGAGTGATTTTGTTGAAAGTTTCAATCTGTTGTATCTATTTCCAGTTCAGTTAACTCAATTGCTTTTGCCAATGTTTAAAAAACAACAACAAGGTTCATTTGTATTTGTCACTTCAGCTAGATATCTAAAGCCAGAACCTGGATTTTCCGTTGCCACTTCAATTAGATCAGCCACAACAAGTTTCGCCTTAGCATTAGCGGTTGAGGCTGCAAGTCATAATATCCAAGTAAATGTAGTTGCCCCTAACTATTTGTATAGTGAAGCTTATTATCCTGCTGCAAAGTACATTGACGATGAATCTGGTAGAAAAATCATAAAGAGTCAAGTACCGCTGGGCAGGCTTGGTCAGCCTGAAGAAATCGGTGAGCTCATTTCCTTTTTGATCTCTGGTAAAAGTGGTTTTGTGACAGGACAAGTTTTTGATTTTACTGGTGGTTGGCCCAACTACAGCATGCATGATCTAACGTGACAATTTCAATTGAGCGTGGCTTACGCCATATGGCATGGGCAAATCAAGAGGTATTTAATGCTGTTGCCAAATTACCAGACGATGCGTTGCAGGCTTATATCTCTAATCCAGAATGGACCGTGGGCAAAATTATTTCTCATATCTGCTCTAGTGCCACCTGGTATGTCCATCGACTTGAAATTGATGACTGTATTGATATCCCAGAGGTCCATTCGGCCAATGATGTATTGCAACTGGCGGCTTTGATTTCCCAGTTAGATGAGAAATTAATTCAAGCTGCTAGCCAAGAAGATCGTGAACTCACTTACACCTATGAAGATACCGGCAAAGTTGTAAAGAGATGGTTCTCTACTATTTTGACTCAAGCTGTGCATCATGCGACTGAACATCGGGCACAACTTGTTGATGCCCTAGACTTTAAAGGATACAAATTAATTAATTTGGATGATTTAGATTTATGGGCTTACGACATGTTCGAAAAAGATGAACCAATAATTTAAGGGATTAGTTATTTGTTTTTTCTCGACTTTTTTCATCCATCAGTACCTTCACAAAATGAAATGATGATGTGGTGGACCCTTGAAACATCTCACCTGATATTTTGGCATTTTATTGTAAGTCCACACCAAAGTAATCAGCCTAAAAAGGGGCGAAGTTCCACTTTCCTATTACACGCCTTTGAACCGGCTTTAGCTAGCGCTAACGCCAACGAATCACTTTCTGCCTCAATCAACCAAAATCCACTGTAATGTTCATAATCAGTGAATAGAGATCCTGAATCAACTAGATCAGCATCATCCCGATTATCAATCACTTTAGCTTTTGCTGGGGAGGCTATTCCGGCAGCATAGATCCAATTTCCGTCCTGCCTCAATTGATCGTTAAAAGCATCAATGGCAGCCATCTCATTGCCAACCGCAGTATTGCTTGCTGAATCAATTACAAGGATTATGTATCGCATTGCCAAAGCCTAGCGGCAAGGCTAGTTATCTTGTGGCTATAGTTCTAACGTGAAATTTCGCTATCTGGTTTGGTTGCTTATTCCAGCAATACTCATCGTCGGACTACCCGCAACTGCTGCCCCCAAGGCTGGCAAATCATGCAACAAGGTGGGTATCACCAAAAACTACAAAAGTAAAAAATTTACCTGCGTTTTTAAAGGTGAAAAGTTTGTATGGAATAAAGGCAGCAAACTCAAGTTAGACAGAGCAGCACCAACTGAACCTTCAGCACCAGAAACTGGACCAACTAAGCCAATCACATTAGACAACTTAGATCCGAAATGGACATTTAAAGTTGCTCACAAGTTAGCTCTAGATGCGGTACAGCCTTTTGACAGCTCAAAACTAGGCATCCGGTTTGTGATCGGTCCTGGCGTAGATAAAGCAAGAGTTGAGCAAGAGAAGGCTGGTATAGATCGGATTGCTGGACTTTGGTCAAGTTATTTCATACCAGATCGGGTTCGATTTATTTATGTTTCACCGCAAGATGGTGATTGGGCAGAGCAACTAACCACAATTGAGCAACTGCAATCAATGATTCCGCCAAACACCACACTCAAGAAATTGATTACTAGCAATGAGTGCATGTTTGCTTTAGGTGGTAGGCCGTTAGGGATTTACACCAACATTCAATGTTTACCAGATCGAATCAGTATGCAAAATCGGCAAACAGGTCCACATGAATACACTCATTTTGTTCAGTTTTACAGCGGCGATCTGCCAAGCAAAGCTGCGTGCTGGGTAGTTGAAGGTATGGCAACTTTTTATGGCAATGCGATTGGTTTTTCGATGGATGATCCGAACGGTAGTGTTCGTAATCAATTTTTTAGTGGCTTTACATACAGCTATGGAGCACCAAACCCAACACCGGCCACTAGAGCGGAATTTACTGAGACGCTGCGTCGTGGCAATCCAGATGAGATCACAAAACTTATGCGGTTACTAGAACCTCCTGGATGCAGTCAATCAACTGGCCCCACCACAGTGCAGACTGGTTACTTATTAGGTGGAATGGCCTTTGAAGCACTAGTTGCCTCTTTTGGTCAGCAAAAAGTTGTTGAATTTATGAAAGATCACATCACAACTAAAAATTGGAAAGTCTCATTTGCTAATACTTATGGAATATCCGTGGAAGAGTTTTACCAGAAACTGGCGCCATATTTTGCTAGCCAAGTTAACTGGTGATTAAAACTGTTGGGCAAAAAGTGTCAACAACGGGATGCTTATTAATAAATTAACCGGGAATGTAATTACTAAACTTGTGGTTACCGGAAGTGAGATATTTGCTTCTGGCAGGGCAACTCTTACTGCAGCTGGTGCGGCAATATAAGAAGCGCTTGCCGAGAGTATTCCTAGAATTACGGATCCACCAACTGATAATCCAATCAAACTACCAACTGTGGTACCTAGCGTTCCCATGGCAAGCGGGAAGAGAATTCCAAAGGCAATTAATCCCTTGCCTACTTCCAAAACAGATTTCCAACGCTCTCCAGCTAAATATCCAAGATGCAATAAGAACAGTGCTAGGACTCCAGGCAACATAGTTACAAAGAAAGGTTCAACTCGCACATAACCTTCAGTGCCAGCAACGTACCCAATAAATAAACCACCAACCAAGAGCATCAAGGTTTTACCTAAAAATATTTCTTTAAGCGATTCTGACCAATCGGTTTTTGGTGCAATATGACGTTTTGCTAAAAATATACCTACCACAATGCCAGGTACTTCCATCAATGTTAATAGCGTAGTGGCAAAACCTTCATATTCAATATTGTTGGTATCCAAATAAACCAATGCTGCAGTAAAAGTTACTAGTGAAGTTGAGCCATAGTGAGCTGCTAGTGAACCTCGATCCAACGTCGATATATTTGTTACTTTACCTAGTACCAAATAAGCCAAGATTGGAATTGTTACACCAAGCGCAAGGGTTGCCAAAATTGGCAACAAGGTGTCAAGCAGATTACTTTCTCGAAGCGAAACGCCACCCTTTAAGCCAATAC
>WLEH01000140.1 GCA_009704345.1 Actinomycetota bacterium
ATCTCGGTGGATTCTTTGCCCTGGAACTGACTGAGTAGCTCATTGAAGTGGTTGATGGGTTTATAGGCGTAATACTGGATTTCTTTGGGGGGATCTTTGTATGAAGGTTTATCGGAATCAACCAGTATTTTCTCTATTTTCCCGCAGTTTTTACAGAAGGTGACGGCATCACCGGGATCCTGCATTTTTTCGCCGCCGCAGGTTGCGCAGTAGTTTTCGACGTCATCATCTTCTTCTAGAATGGTGATCATGTGGCGTTCGTCGGTATAGTGTAAGTAGAGATCCATAATGTGTTCTCGCGATTTGAGATTGGGTTTATTGGTGTGAGGCGTAGTGGTGGTGGCGGAGGAGGTGGTGTCGTCGGGGGCTTCTGCGAAGTAGGAGAGAATGGAGTAGCTGGAGACGGGTTTGGTGGGTTTGGATGCGGTGGCATCTTGTTGTGACCATCGTTCTTTGGTGTCGTAGTATTCGTAGAGGAGGGATCCGACGTTAAGAAAGTAGTCGATTTCGGGTTTTCTGGAGCGCAGATCGGTGATCTCTTGGTCTATTTGGGATATTTCGGTTTCTATTTCGTGTCTTTCACGGGTGCGATGTCGATCTCCCGATTCTATAAGGACGGTGAGACGACGCATCAATGTCTCACGCCTCTCTTCCAAGACAGGTAGATTATCGCATTTCTGGGTGATTTTCAGGAGATTCTCTTTGTGTTTTGCGTCTAGAGTAACTCGTGTATCCTGTGCGACCTTCTTCTTTGTCTTGATCTTGATTTGTGAAGACATTTGTTAGCACGAGAAACTTTTTTGAGTTTTAAGTCGAAGATCCGGGCTATAAAAAGGTGTATCTTGTGATTTGTCGGGTTTTGAACGCGCTGGTAAAAAAGTAAAATGGCTAGGTAGTACTGTTTTTTCAGTATGTGGGTGGGCTAGGGTGATGTGGGGTGTGTGGGAGGATGGTGGGGTGGGTGTCGAACGCGGTGATGTCGGTGGAAAAAGTGATTGTGGTGAAATTTATTCTAGTGAAGTATTAAAAATGGGTGGCGGTTTGATGCAGTTGGTTGCTTATGGTGCGCAGGATGTTTATCTGACGAGTAATCCGTCGGTGACTTTTTTCAAGGTTGTGTATCGACGACACACTAACTTTGCGATGGAGTCGATTGAGCAGACTTTCAATGGAGCTGCCAACTTTGGCCGAAAGGTGACGTGCACGATTGCGCGAAACGGAGATCTGATCACGCGATGCTATCTCCAGGCGACGATTCCGTCGGTCTCGCTCGAGACTGCCGATGGATCGGGAGCAGAGTTCCGTTGGTTGAACTGGCTCGGCCATGCTCTGATCAAGGAGGTTGAGCTCGAGATCGGAGGACAGAAGATTGACAAGCATTACGGTGACTGGCTCCACATCTGGAACGAGCTCACTCAGGATGCCGGCAAGCAGCTCGGATACTCCGAGATGGTTGGCAACGTCCCAGAGCTTGTTAACACTCTTACCCAGTCGGGAGTTGACTGTGACGATGAGTGCACCCCCGGTGAGCCATCGGACACCAACTGGCGACGCAAGTGTGCTCCGGAGTACACTCTGTACATCCCGCTCCAGTTCTGGTTCTGCCGAAACCCAGGACTCGCGCTCCCACTTATTGCTCTCCAGTACCACGAGGTGCGAATCAACCTCACGTTCGAGGAGCTGAAGAACCTCTGCTGGGACAGCACTTCCTCGCAGACGGTCTACAACCGAGTTGCGGCTGACGGACTTGTCGCTGCCTCGCTGTATGTTGACTATATCTACCTCGACACTGATGAGCGACGACGATTTGCTCAGCAGTCGCACGAGTACCTGATCGAGCAGCTCCAGTTCACTGGAGACGAGTCGATCACTTCGTCGGCGGTTAAGATCAAGCTTAACTTCAACCACCCAGTGAAGGAGCTCATCTGGGTGTGCCAGCGAGACTCGTTCGTGAGCTGCTCCCGATCGGTGATTGACACCTGGAAGGGACAGCAGCGATTTAACTACACCGACTGGTGGGACCGCTCGGTGCGAGAGTCCGGATATTCGGCCACTCTCCAGCATGGTGCTGCGGGTAAGAACCCAGTGATCACTGCCAAGATCCAGCTCAACGGACACGACCGTTTCTCCGAGCGAGAGGGATTCTACTTTGACCACGTTCAACCCTTCCAGCACCACACTAATGTCCCATCCAAGGGTATCAATGTGTACTCCTTTGGCCTCAAGCCAGAGGAGCACCAGCCCTCTGGATCGTGCAACATGTCGCGTATCGATAACGCGACCCTCTTCCTCACCGTCTCATCTAACTCCGTCGGATGCTGCGCCACCTCCAAGGTGCGCGTCTATGCCGTATCGTACAACGTTCTCCGAGTTATGAGCGGAATGGCTGGTATGCGAGTAATTCTAATGCTAGCAATAGTGCTACTAAAAGGTAGTGCTAGTTCGGTGATTGGTGTCATAGTAAATGACATCGAGCAACATTGTCAAATTGCGGGAAAATCCTGTTAGGCTATTTGTACCGCCCTGAAACCGAAAGGTCTGTTCAGTGGCACCCCAGGGAAACTTGGAGGGTATGGTAAGAATCAAATAGATAAGGATAATCCGCAGCCAAGTCCTAATGTTAATCCCTGATTAACTATGGATGCAGTTCAGAGACTCAATGGCAGTGGGCTTGCTTATGGCGAGCTTAAGATAGAGTCCGTCCCCATGGAAACATGGCTTATAAGAGGAATTCATTCTGGGCATCACCCCCACATGAAGGAGAGCTTATAGGGTTTATCGCGAGATAAATGGAACCAACGGTTGCTTACTCCAACTAAAATGAATCAAATCTTCTTAATCTTATTAGAACGATTTACATCATTATAACAACATTCATCTAAAAATATTTTAAATACAAAATATTTTTATCGCAATTAGTATTCGATCTATCGCAATTAGTATTCGATCTATCGCAATTTGTATTCGATCTATCGCAATTAGTATTCAATCGCTATATAAAATGCCAAAAACTCGTAGAAAATCCTCTTCAATTAGATCGACGAGAACCTTCAAAAAATCCCCCACCAACTCTTCCATGAATTCCACATTAGAAATCTATAATAATGCCATCCGAAAAGTAGACAAATTAACCGACGTTTACCGGCATTTCTGGCTAAATATATACTACAATGACACATATCTCTTCTATAAATTCGCCATCGAATTCTACAAAGACATCCTCGAAAATAATCCACATGAATTTTTTACATTCATCAACGAAAAGTTATATGATGGATCATGTCCATCAAGAAATAAGCACGAAATGCTCGCTTTCAAACATCATCCAAAACTAAAAAGCATTAAACCGGATGATCTCTGCTCGTTATCCAAACAGATAATCGATACTCTAGACACTATGTTCTTTACAGTATGTCCATCACTTCCATTCAGGCTCGAAGTATTTAGAAAAGAAACCCGAGATACTCCCGACAAAATATCCGAAATCTTATCTCTTAAGAAAGGCAATTACTATAGACCCGCGAACTACTTGTCCACCAGCGTAAATCCATGGTTCTGGTCAAACAACGCCATAGAACATATATTCAGAACTGATGCCAACTTAGACATACAATTCCACATAATATTACCGAAAGATTCAATGGGACTTTATATTCATGACACCTATAGAAGTGCTATCTATGACCCCCTCCACGTAAAAAATAAAACATATAGAGGAGGATACAGCGAATGGGAATTTTTGTTACCACGCGGTAATATTTTCGAAATAATCAATACAAAATTAATCGGTAATATATTTTTTATAAAGATGATACTGAAATATCAGATCATTCCATCTAAACATCCCGTGAAAACAGAAA
>WLEH01000141.1 GCA_009704345.1 Actinomycetota bacterium
AGCGTGAACGCTGAAAAGCCCATCGGCGAATGGCAGACGCTCGACATCACGCTCGTGGACCGCCACCTCACCGTCATCCTCAATGGCAAGACCATCATCGACAACCAGCCCGTGCTCGGCTGCACTGGCGGCGCGATCACCAGCGATGAATTCAAGCCCGGCCCCATCTATCTTCAAGGCGACCACACCAACGTGGACTATCGCAACATGCTGCTTCGCCCCGTCGTGAAGTAACCTCTCGTGTCTGGCCGCTGGATGAAACGCCTTGCCATTCTTGCCGCGCTACTCGCCGCAGGATGGTGGGGTCTCCCGTGGCTCGTCGAGCTACCCGATCTCAAGCCGCCAGCGGCTTCACCCGTGTTTCTGGCACGCGATGGTACCCCGCTGCGGCATCTGTTGGATGAAAACGGCACGCGGAAAGCCAGCCCAGTGCATTTCGATGAGATCCCTGCGGTCATGCGACACGCGATGCTCGCTGCCGAAGATAAGCGCTTCTTCTTTCATGGTGGCATCGATCTCCTCGCCATCGCTCGCGCCGCGTGGGACAACGCACGTAGCGGCAAGATCGTCTCCGGCGCATCCACGATTCATCAGCAACTCATCAAAAACCTCACGCCACAGAGAGGTCGCCGCAGCTTGGGTGTGAAGCTCCAAGAAGCATTGCAAGCCCGTCGCCTCGCCATGAGCTGGAGCCACGAGGAGGTGCTCGCCGCCTACCTGAGCCGCATCTCCTTCGGTAACAACCTGACCGGCATTGCCACCGCCGCGTCAGGCTACTTTCACAAGCCGCTCGCCGATCTCACGCCTGCAGAGTGTGCCCTACTAGCGGCCCTGCCACAGAGCCCCACACGCTGGAATCCCTTTCGCGAGGTGAATAGCATCCTGCCTCGCCAGCGAACCATTTTGGAGAAAATGCATGCGCAGGGCTGGCTAAGCCGCGAACAGCTGCAAACCGCTCTCGCCCAAGAAATCGTAATCCATCGCTTCAGCGGCGGTTTCGTGGCTCCTCATGTCGTCGAGGCCTTGAAAGGCTCCGAATCGACCCACACGACCATCGACGCGCTTTTGCAGCACCAAGTCGAAATCATCGTCACACAACGCATCGCGGCCCTACAACCCAAAAACGTCGGTCACGCGGCCGTCGTGGTCATCGAGAATGCCAGCGGCAATGTGCTCGCGCTCGTGGGCTCTCGCGACTTCTTCGCCAAGGATGGTGGGCAGATCAATGGATCGTGGGTGCCGCGCTCACCTGGCTCGGCGTTGAAGCCCTTCACTTATTTGCTCGCCTTCGAAAGCGGCGCCACCCCGAGCAACATCGTCGCGGACCTGCCCATCGAGTTCATCACTGCCACCGGCACCTACAAGCCGGAGAACTACGCGCTTCGCCACTTCGGGCCCATGACCTACCGCGCCGCCCTCGGAAACTCACTCAACATCTCCGCCGTCCGAGTGCTTGACCGCATCGGCGGCGCGAAGACCTTGCTCGCGAAGCTTCAAGAACTCGGCCTCAGCACGCTCACCGAGCCCTTCGAGCACTACGGCCTCGGTTTGACCATTGGCAACGCGCCCGTGCGCCTGATCGAGCTCACGAACGCCTACGCCACCCTCGCCCGCCTCGGTCTTCACAAGCCTTGGCGCTTGCAAAATACCCCATCCGACGTGCGCCGCCTACTTCCCGAAAAGGAATGCTACCTGATCGCAGACATCCTCAGCGACAACCAAGCACGTGAAAGGGTCTTCGGTGCGCATTCACCACTGCGCCTGCCATTTCGCTGCGCCGCCAAAACCGGCACCAGCACCTCCTTCCGCGACAACTGGACACTTGGCTTCACCGCCGACTTCACGGTCGGTGTGTGGGTTGGCAATTTCGACAACACCCCCATGCAGGACGTTTCCGGCATTACTGGGGCAGGCCCCATCTTCCGTGATGTGATGCTCCACCTTCATGAGCACCGCGCGGCCCAATGGCCAGCGCTACCCACCGGCCTTGTGCGAGCCCGCATCGACCCGCGCACCGGTCATCACCTGACGCCGCAAGCTCCACCCAGCCGCCTCAGCCGCGAAGAACTCTTCATTATCGGAAATTTGCCACCACCCGCCACGGCTGCCGATTACGACAACCGTGGCCGTGCTATTCTGCCCCGCGAGTATGCCGCGTGGATTTCCTCACGTGAAAACTGGCTTGGTGACCTCGTCACAGTCGCCATCGAAGAAGCAAACCCCCAACTCCGCATCACTCATCCGATCCCGGGCACCGTCATCCGCCTCGATCCCGACATCCCAGGCAATGGCTCCCATCTCCTCCTGCAAGCCGAAGGCACCCGCGCCCCTCGCTGGTCCTCTTCGAGCCTCGACATCCGCCTCGAAAAGGGCCACCCGATCGCCCACCTCAAACCCGGTCGCCACGAAATCGAAGTTCAAGATCCCGCCACAGGGCAGAAGCAATGCACGTTTGTCATCGTGCACGAGGAGTAAAAACCAATGGGAAGGAATTGGCTATCTCTCTTTTCCGCTGCTGAGGGTCGGGCCGTCCAAATACCCTTGACGGTTGGAAGCTTCGAGCTGTCGCTGCTGGTGGAGTCCTAAGGACTGAAGCGCCCTCTGAGAAGATCGGTCAAATTATTGGGCTTCGCTGAAAGTGGAGGCGAGGGCGGGAATTGAACCCGCGCATACCGGTTTTGCAGACCAGTGCATTACCACTTTGCTACCTCGCCATTTCCTATCCTAGAGGAAAGTGAATGGACATTAGGCGCGAGGCTTCCGTGTGTCAAATGAAGCGGCTGAGGATGGGTAGCAGTTCCTCCACGGTGTTGCTGGGCCAGAGGGAGCGGTGCGTCATGATGGCTGTGTCGAGGGCGCAATGCTCGGGAGCATCCGGAACAGTGGGAATGCGTGGGATGACGCGGGCGAGAATGGCTTTGGCCGATGCCACATTGGCCTGCAAATGGCCGATCACTGCCTCTGCAGTTACCGCTGCTTCCTCAACCTTCCAGCAATCGTAATCCGTGATCATTGCCAGAGTGGCGAGGGCGATCTCCGCCTCGCGGGCGAGCTTGGCCTCCGGCAAGTTGGTCATGCCGATGACATCAAAACCCAGCTGGCGATTCGCGTTGGATTCCGCACGCGTGGAGAAGGCCGGGCCATCCATGCACACGTAGGTGCCTCCATTGTGCACGCGCAGGCCCAGAGCAGCGCTTTCCTCATGCAAAAGGGTGCGCAGACTCGTCGAAATAGGATCACCAAAAGCTACATGGGCCACGATGCCACGGCCAAAGAAGGTGTGATGCTCACGGCGGCTGGTGCGATCGAAAAATTGATCTGGTAATAAGATGTCCCGCGGGTGATAGCGCTCTTGGAGGCTGCCAACGGCGGTCACAGCAATGATCCAGCGCACGTTCAGGCTACGCAGCGCCCAAATGTTGGCACGATGATTCAGCTCCGTGGGCAAGATACGGTGCCCTTTGCCATGCCGAGGCAGGAATACCACGTGCCGACCGGCAAAATCACCCGCAATTAGCGTGTCACTCGGTGGGCCAAAAGGAGTGTCGAGGTCGATCTCCCGACGGTTGGAGAAGCCATCCAGTTCGTAGAGGCCGGAGCCGCCAATAATGCCGATGGCAGGAGGGAAGTCAGTCATGTGATGACAAAGGTAAAAAGATGACGATCAGGTTCAAACAGGTCGTTGCTTGAAAAACTGTCCGCAGATGAACATCGTAGTCGAAAGGGCTGCCTGCAAAATGCCGTTTTGCCCCCAAAGATTCGTGTTCCATGAAACCTCTCCAGAGCTTCGCCATCATCGGTATGCTG
>WLEH01000142.1 GCA_009704345.1 Actinomycetota bacterium
TCAAGATCTGACCCAAAAGCCGCAAAGCTTTCCAACTCACGGAACTGAGCCAGATCTAAGCGAAGTCGACCAGCAACTTTCTTCATGCTCTTAGGTTGTGCCGAACCACCTACGCGAGATACCGAGATACCTACGTTAATTGCCGGACGAACACCAGAGTTGAACAAATCGGTTTCTAAGAAGCACTGACCATCAGTGATAGAAATAACGTTGGTTGGAATATAAGCAGATACGTCATTTGCTTTGGTTTCAATGATTGGCAGCCCAGTCATTGAACCAGCACCAAGCTCGTCACTAAGTTTTGCGCATCTCTCTAGCAAACGTGAGTGTAAGTAGAACACGTCTCCTGGATACGCTTCACGACCTGGTGGACGTCGAAGCAATAGTGAGACCGCACGATATGCCTCAGCTTGCTTACTAAGATCATCAAACACAATTAGAACGTGCTCACCCTTGTACATCCAGTACTGACCAATTGCGCTACCGGTGTAAGGCGCTAAGTATTTGTAGCCTGCTGGGTCAGATGCTGGGGCGGCAACAATTGTGGTGTATTCCAGCGCGCCTGCTTCTTGTAGTGCACCGCGAACTGCTGCAATGGTTGAACCTTTTTGGCCAATCGCAACATAAATACACTTCACTTGCTTTTTCTTATCACCAGACTTCCAGTTGGCTTTCTGGTTGATGATCGCATCTAGCGCTAGCGCAGTTTTTCCAGTTTGACGGTCACCAATGATTAACTGGCGCTGACCTCGACCTATTGCAGTCATTGCATCTACTGCTTTGATGCCGGTTTCTAGTGGCTCTTTAACGGGCTGACGCTGCACCACAGTTGGAGCCTGGATCTCCAAAGCGCGCTCGCCATCTGCCTGAATTGGACCCAGGCCATCAATTGGATTGCCAATGGCATCCACGACGCGACCTAAGAAGCCGTCACCAACTGGGACCGAGAGCACACGTCCAGTTCGACGAACTGGTTGACCTTCGGCAATATGTGATGACTCGCCGAGCAACACCGTTCCAATTTCACGAACATCTAGGTTAAGCGCTACTCCTAGCAGCCCACCTTCAAATTCCAAAAGTTCATTAACCATCGCTGATGGCAGACCTTCAACGCGAGCAATACCGTCACCGGTTACTGCTACACGGCCTACCTCTTCGATTGCAGTGCGCGGGGTAAATTCGCTAACTGTCTTTTCGATCGCAGCTTTTACGTCCTGCGGACGAATCTGCATCTCGGTCATTTCGGCTTCTCCTTGTTTCCAGGTTTTACTTCTATTTAGCCGGCAACTTGATGGCGTGCTTGCCTCAAGCGACCTGCGATGGTTCCATCAATCACATCATCTGCAACTCTGACTTCAATCCCACCAATTACGGCTGGATCAATAACCTCATCGAGATGAATTGGTTTTTGGTAAATCTTGGTTAATGCATCCGTCAACCGAGTGCGCTGCTTATCATCAAGTGAGATCGCAACTCGGAGTTTTGCTCGCAGCCGAGATCGCCTGGCTGCAGCTAAGTCGGCTACTTGCTCAAACACCCGATCAGTTCGTCGGCCACGCAAGTTCGCTGCAACATGTGAAAGAACTTTTACGGTGTAGGGATGAGCTGAACTGCTAATTAAGTTTTCTACTAAGCGGGATTTAGCTGCGGCATCGTAAGCCGGGTTTGTCAGTCCCATCTGCAACTCGCCATTTTGAGCAACTAGTCGAGCAAAAATAAACACTTCTTCCTCAACACGATCAAGTACCTGATCATGCTCAGCTGCACTGAACAAGGCTCGGTAGCCAGCTTGCTCCAAAACCTCAACCAGCTCAGTACCTGAACTCCAACGCATTGCAACAGTTGCCTTTATCAGATCTACCGCAGCGGCGGAAAGTTGCCCACCAAATAAATCTTCTGCCAACTTTGATCTACTTTGTGGTGTTCTGCCACCGTCGGTGAGCAGATTGCGCAATTGAATTTCTCGTTCAATTACATTGGCTGCTGCCAATACACCACTTGCAACCTCAACTGCCAAGTCCCCTGCCACTGCATCAGCCAGCTTGAGAACTTCGAGTTGTGATTGGTTGCTTGCGCTTAACATGATTACTTCTTCCCTGCTGAGTTTTCTAGATCAGAAATGAAGCGATCAATAACTGCTTTTGCTTTAGCGTCATCTTTCAAAGATTCGCCCAGCACCTTACTCGCCAAATCCAGCGCTAAGTCACCAACTTCTTTGCGAAGATCAGTCACTACTCGACCGCGTTCTGCTTCTAGCGCTGCGTTGGTTTGCTGCTTCACTTGATCAGCTGCCACTGTTGCTTCAGCTTTTGCGGTTGCAACAATCTCATCTCGATCTGATTGCGCTTGGGTGCGGATTTTTGCCGCTTCGTTTCGTGCATCTGCAAGTTGCTCTCGGTACTGGCTAAGCAACTGTGCCGCTTCTTGTTCCTGTGCCTGCGCGCGAGCAATGCCACCTTGAATCGAATCAGCACGTTTATCCAATACCTCCTGAGCGCGTGGTAGCGCATATCGCCAGAACAGAACCAGCAAGATCAGGAAGCTCAAACCACCAAATAGCAAGTCATAAGAGGCAGGCAGTAGCAACTGAATGCCCTCTAAATCTTCACCACCTGCGGCGGCCAAGACAGTTGTCTCGATCATTGATATGTCGCCTCTCGGTTATCGATTTAGGTGAAGATGAATCCTGCAACCAAACCAATTAGAGCAAGCGCTTCGGTAAACGCAATACCCAAGAACATGTTGGTTCGGATGATGCCACTTGCTTCTGGCTGACGAGCAATGCTCTCGAGCGCTTTACCAACAACAATGCCCACGCCAATGCCAGGGCCTATTGCCGCTAGACCGTAACCAATTGTGTTGATGTTACCGGTTATTTCAGCGAACAGCTCCATTGTGTTCCTTTCTTTTGTAGTTAAACGGATGCTTAACTGACATCAATGTTCCTCGCTCACGGCGCCACTTATGTACACCGCAGTAAGCAAGGTAAAAATATATGCTTGCAAGAACGCCACCAAAATCTCAAACAAGGTGAAGGCAAATCCGGCCGCAAAACTAAAAACTCCAAATGGCTTTAGCAGCAGACTATCTGAAACTAGCAACATGTAGTTAGCGCCGCTATAGAACAGAACCAACAACATGTGACCAGCAATCATGTTAGCTACCAGACGAATAGTCAGTGTCGCAGGTCGGAAAATGAAAGTTGAAACTAACTCAATCGGCGTGACCAGTACATAAAGCGGTTTTGGTACACCGGGTGGAAAAAGATTTAGTTGCAGATAATGAACTAAGCCATGCTGCTTAGCACCGGCATAATTGAAAACCACATATGACGCTAGCGCCAAAATAAGTGGAATAGCAATCACGCTTGATGCAGCGATGTGCATTAGCGGCAAAATTCCAGTAATGCTAAATGCCAGCACCATGAAGAACATAGTTGTTAGCAGCAAGTTGAATCGCTTGGCCTGATGTCCCAATACTTCTTCTGAAATATGGACTCGAACAAAGTCCAAGAAAATTTCACCTAAACTTTGAATTTTAGTTGGCACAACTTCCGGCTTACGAAATGCAAAGTAAAAGAAGGTTAGAAGAGCGACCGTCATGATGACCATAATCAAATTGATTCTGGTCATCGCAAACAACGGTTGACCTAAAAAATCAGGGCCAAACTCAAACAATTTTGGCGGAAAGAACTCGGCAATGGACGGCGGGGAAAAACCATCTTCAGAAGAGGCAGCTAAAACATTCGCCTTATCGCTGTTCAGAACTTCCTCCA
>WLEH01000143.1 GCA_009704345.1 Actinomycetota bacterium
GCGAACCAATACCAAGTTGATCACCAATAAAGACCATAAATGCAGCCAGAGAAGTGTTAGACAAGAAAGAGATGACAAATATGCGATCCGAAAATCGCTTCTCCAAAGCGGCCCTACCAGCACCAACTACCGCATCTAGCGCGGCAATCAGAGCAATAGGTAGGTAAGGTTGAATCCAGAGTGGAATTTCAGGCTGTACTAGCAAACCTAGTACCAGGCCGACAATTAAGGCTACGACAGCAATCATTTGATTATCCTAACTGAGACTCTATTTCGTAGGGGCGTAATGGACGCAGGTATGCTGATTTGACTAACTTCAGTGGTTATAAATCTAACTCCATAACGTTCGGAAATTTCAGTTATGTCCTTCCCCGTGTCACCAGCGGTTAATTCACGTAACATTCGATTTGCGTTGCCAATTGCCAAAATCTCGTAAGGTGGAATAAGTTTTTGATAGCCTACCAAGATTGCTTCGCCAGCCGAGCGAATTGCAGTTGTGCTAGTAATTCGATTACCGTTTATTGAGGCCGCAATACCACCATGTGCGAAAAGACCATTAACAACCCGAGCGATATCACTGTCAATAACTACTCCTAGGTCAACCCCATCTTCTAAACTTGGATTAACCGAAGCCTGAATAGTGACACGAAGTCCATCTCCTCGAATTTCAGTATAACCAGAAACTTGATTAAGTTGAGCAATGTTGTTATTGATTCGTTGAATCAAATTCGATTGATTAGAAACATCACTTCTTACTGAATCCAAGGTTTCAAGCTGATCTGCCAAAAGTGCTTGGGTCACTAGTAGTTGCTCTTGGGTGGCTAAAATTCGCTTTTGCAATTCTTGCCGAGTGGTCTCTTGAATTGGAACTAATTCTCGGGTCAATCCAACCGCAATCCCAAAGAAGATGCCAATTACAATGAATAAACTAACTCCAGCTGTAACGCTGCGAAATCTTGGTTTCTGTCCTTTGGGAATCGGTGGACCAAACGTGTGATTGGCATCATCTAACACCAAGTAAAGAAGGCGCATGCTGTCTTCTCGTTCTGTTACAGGAATTGGTGGTAAGCCACTCATCTTATCTCTTCACCGCATCTCTCAAATAATGCCAACCCGCTAGCCAGTAAATGATAACGCTCCAGACAATCGCTGCAGATCCAAATCCCGCGAAACTGATAGACGTAAATAATTGATTCATAAAAAGCAACGCGAACGATACAAAAAGAAACCAAGTGCCCATTTTGCCAACGTAAACTACATTTACAGCTAATTCATTACCTCTGATTGAATTGACAACTAGCAACAGAAAATCACGTCCAATAATCGATGTAAGTATCCACACCGAAATAACATCTGACCAGAGCATTGCTACCAATACCGCCGAAATGAAGATGCGATCAATTAATGGATCAAGCAATGCGCCCAACTCAGTTTTCATATTGAACCTTCTAGCAACCCAACCATCTACGAAATCACTAAAACCTAGTAATACAGCCAAGCCAGTGGCTAGCGGCCAGTTATCAACCGATATCAAATACGCAAGATATGGAATCAAGACAAGCCGACACAGCGAGATCAAATTAGGAATAGATTTCAGTTCGAACCAGTTCGGGGTGTCGAGCAACTTCACTCCCTTAGTCTAGGCATCATTTACCCATGCTCAGCATCGCCGAACTTAACCAGATGATTTTGCGTATCCCGGACTACCCCAAACCCGGGGTCGTATTTCAAGATATTACTCCTTTACTGAGCAACTCAATTGCCTTTCGCTCGCTGATCCAAGCCATGGCAAAACCGTTCTACGACAATGAAATTTCCCACGTTATTGGGATTGAAGCTCGAGGTTTTCTGGTTGGTACTGCCATCGCCTACGAATTAGGTGCAGGATTCATTCCAGCACGTAAAGCTGGAAAACTCCCAAGGGAAACTAAGGCCGCTGAATACGATCTGGAATACGGCACCGCAACCATTGAAATCCATCGGGAAGACATTCCAGCGGATACAAAAGTATTGGTTGTAGATGACGTGCTAGCAACTGGAGGAACTTTGGCCGCCTTAGTTTCACTGTTGCAAGATCAGGCTTGTGAAATTGCGGCCATTTCGGTCATTAGTGAGATTACTGCGCTAAATGGCAGGAGCAAACTACCTAATATTGAGATTTACTCTCTCATTAATTAGTCGGGTTGGCGGGATTTGAACCCGCGACCCCTTGACCCCCAGCCAAGTGCGCTACCAAGCTGCGCTACAACCCGTTATTTTTCGTTTCGAATTCGTTGTTTGAACCTCAGCGGCGTTCCAGCAAATTCGAAATTTTCACGTAACCGCCTCTCCAAGAATCTGACGTACCCATCATCTAGTTGTCGTGAGGCAAATAATGCAAAAGTTGGCGGTGAAGTTGCAACCTGTGTTGCGAACAAGATTTTTGCTTGCCTCCCGCCGCGTAATGGATGAGGATTCTCCATAACAAATTCTTTAATCAATTTATTGAGTTCAGATGTTGGAATGCGTCGACGCCAATTGGCAAGAATCATCTCGAGCGCCGGCGCTATTTTAAGCACTGATCGACCTGAGGTTGCGGAGATATTAATCCTAGGAATCCATCGTTGCTGTTGTAGGTCTCGATCAATTTCTCGATCCAGCGAAATACGACGATCTTCATCAACTAAATCCCATTTGTTAAAGCAAATCAATATCCCTTTGCCTGCTTCATCAGCCAGATTAATTATCCGTCTATCTTGATCGGACAATTCTTCCGTTGCATCAATTAGAACAATCACAACATCTGCTCGATCTATGACTCCCTGTGTGCGCAAAACTGCATAGTATTCATGCCCACTATCCTGCTTAAACTTCTTTCTAATGCCGGCTGTATCAATGAAAACCCAATCAGTATCGCCAATCCGCACGTGCTCATCTATCGGATCAACAGTTGTTCCTGCTATGTCACTAACTACAGCGCGTGATTGACCAGTAAGGTGATTAAGCAGACTACTTTTACCTACATTGGGTCGGCCCAATATTGCTACCGCATTTGAACCTAGATGAGTTTTGAATCGCTGAGGTTCAGTTGGTAGATTTTTCACGATCAAATCCAGTAGGTCGCCAGCATTACGACCATGTAATGCTGAGACCAAAAATGGTTCACCCAGCCCTAAATTCCATAATGAACTTGCATCGGATTCGTCTTTAGGTGAATCGACTTTATTCGCAATTAAGAGAATTGGAATCTTGGATTCCCTCAATTTCCTTATCAAAAGCAAGTCATCATCGGTGGCACCAACTGAAGCGTCGATTACCAGAAGACATAAATCTGCTTGCGTTATGGCAAATTCAGCTTGTCGAGCAACCTGTTCATACAGTCCAGTTGCTTTCGAGTCCCAACCGCCGGTATCAACAACAATAAAATTACGACCATTCCATTCTGCCTGATAAGAAACCCGGTCCCGAGTGACGCCTGGAGTATCTTCGGTCACTGCACTTCGTTGCCCAATGATTCGGTTAACTAAAGTTGATTTTCCCACATTTGGACGACCCAAAATTGCCACTACTGGCAACCATTCATCTAAGAATTGAAGATTTCCGATCTCGACCTGATCGTCTTCTAGTTCTGATGCAAAATCCGATGATTGCGAAATCTCTGACATAAGCAAATCAATTGAATCTGCGAGATTCATCGTTGATGTGTCTATAACTATTGCATCTTTAGTCGCTTTCAATGGCGAGAGTGACCGTTGTTCATCTCTAGCATCCCTATCC
>WLEH01000144.1 GCA_009704345.1 Actinomycetota bacterium
AAATCTTCTGCCGCTTTAGTTGCTGGCGCAATTGCTGCGCACAATCTTCCAGAAGGCGCTGCGGCCGTTGCAACTACCGTTCAGGATTTAGCTGCTGGTATCACTACCTCAATTGCAATTGCCGTTCATAACATTCCAGAGGGGTTAGCAATTGCAGCTGCCGCACTATCTGCTGGGTTTACCAAATTAAAAGCGTTGATTTTTGTCTCTATTGCCGCTGGCGCGGAGGTCTTAGGAAGCGCGATTGTTTTGGTGGAAGTGCAACTGTTAAACGACGGCGTAATTTCACAATTACTAACTGTGGTTGCTGGGATCATGATCACGCTTAGCGTAATTGAGTTACTCCCCCATGGTTACGCCAAATTCCGCACTAAAGGTGAGCGAACTCACTAAGTATTGGCGGAACTGGACCGATCCAAGTTTTGCGAACTCACTAAACTCCCGCCAGGAGGAATCTTGGTTTACACCGCAGCGCTCGATGGCAACTTAAACAATTTGCTCAACGACACTGGCGCCATCATCTTTTACTTAGTGATCTGGGGACTTGTTTTTGCCGGCACTGGGTTATTCATTGGTGCGTTTATTCCTTTTATTACTGGCGACTCCTTACTCTTTGCGGCCGGCATCATTGCCGCCACTTCCGATAACATCAACATTCAGATCCTGGTGCTTGGGATTGGATTGGCCGCATTTATTGGCGATCAAGTTGGCTTTATTTTGGGCAGGCACTACGGCAGGCCATATTTGGAAAATCGTGGTGGACCAAAGATTCAAGCCGCGATAATTAAAACCGAACGGTTTTATGAAAAATATGGCTGGTGGTCAGTAGTGATTGCTCGCTTTATGCCATGGGCGAGAGTGTTCATTCCGGCAATTGCTGGCATTGGCAATATGAATTACTACAAATTCTTAACTTCTAATTTCACTGGAGCGGTTGCTTGGGGCATTGGCATCACCCTAGTTGGGTATTACGCCGCTAGCAATCCAGCAGTTAAATCAGTTGCATACATCATTGCAGGCTTTTTTATTACCGCATCAATTATTGCGGGCTTTAGAACTTGGTTGGCGGATCGAAAAGCAAAAGCGGCTTAGTAATTACCAAGCATCACCGCTTCGAGCTTCACAAACCGCTTTAGTTAATTCAACTAATTCTGAATTAGCACCTGGCAACCACATTAATCCAGCATCTTCATCAGCGGATCGAACCAGCTCACCATGAGTTAACACATAACTTTCCCCAGAAAAATCTAACCAGCCAAATTTGCGATAGAACTCTTTTTCATCAGTTGAGAGCATAGAAACTAGATAATTATCGTTGGCATATTCAGTGAGCCGAGTTAGCAGTGCTGCGCCATAACCTTGTCGCTGATATTTTGGCAAAACTGCGATTGCCTCCAAATAACCAACTTGATATTCAATTTCATTGAGCCAGATTCGCCTACTCACAATCACGCCATGAGCAATTAACTCATTTTCCAGATAACCTAAGAATCTGCTTCCTCCTAACGAGTGATCCCAGTCTTCAGCAGAAAAATCACCCTCGTAAGCCTGATCCAGCAACACCTTAATCTCAGCAACAATATCTGTAGCCAGGTCGTGCTGCATTAGTTCCAGTCTCATGACAGAAATTTTACCGGTGCAGGAAAGTTATCCTGGCTGGAAAGATCTAGTAGGCGATAGTGCATGCTTACCCCGTGCAAACCACTCTAACTATTGACTGCGGCGGCGGCGGAATTAAAGCCGCCGTATTAGATTCCAGCGGCACCATGCGCTCGCAGCCAATTCGAGTTGACACGCCTTATCCGCTATCACCAAATCTGTTTATTGAAACGCTCAGCAATTTAGCTAATCAATTACCTAAAGCAGATCGAGCAACTGTTGGAATTCCCGGCATGATTCGCCATGGTGTAGTGATCTCAACCCCGCACTATGTCACTAAAGCTGGGCCCAGATCATTAGTACTACCCGAATTAGTTGAGCAGTGGCGCGGCTTTGATGCTAGATCGCAGTTAAGTGAAAGTTTGAAAATTCCAACTTTAGTTCTTAACGATGCTGAAGTGCATGGCGCTGGTGTTGTGGCTGGCAGCGGCCTGGAGGTTGTGCTCACGCTTGGCACTGGCCTTGGTTATTCATTGTTTGATGGCGGCAAACTTGCTCCCCACTTAGAGTTATCACAAGCCCCAGTTCGATTTCAACAAACTTATGACACATATGTTGGTGAAACTGAACGCAAACGATTAGGTGATTTGTTCTGGTCGAGAAGAGTTAGAAAACTCATAGATGGACTTAGACCGGTATTTCTCTGGGATAGATTGTATTTAGGTGGCGGAAATGCCCGAATGATTAAATCTGCAATTGTGGAAAAACTAGGTGATGATGTAGTGATTGTGCCAAATAGCCCAGCGCTTGTTGGCGGCGTGCGCGCATGGCAAGTAGTTGATTCAGCTAATTAGTTCTTAAACAACTAAGGGCGATCAATTACTTGATCGCCCTTAGTTAATAAAACTGCTTATCGCTCGATTTTCCCAGCAATAAAGTCTTCAGTGCGGTTCAGTGCTTCTTCATCCGAATACTGCTCAGGCGGCGACTTCATGAAGAAGCTTGATGGCGATAGCAACGGGCCACCAATGCCGCGATCAAGGGCAATCTTGGCGCAGCGCAGCGCATCGATAATCACGCCAGCTGAGTTTGGTGAATCCCAAACTTCTAGTTTGTATTCCAGATTTAGTGGCACATCGCCAAATGCTTTACCTTCAAGTCGGACGTATGCCCACTTTCGGTCAGTTAACCAAGACACATAATCGGATGGGCCAATATGCACATTGCCCTCACCCATGTCGTAATCGAGCTGACTGGTAACTGATTGGGTCTTAGAGATCTTCTTTGATTCCAATCGATCGCGCTCTAGCATGTTCTTAAAGTCCATATTGCCACCGACATTAAGCTGCAGGGTGCGCTCAACTTTAACGCCGCGATCTTGGAACAACTTAGTTAAAATGCGGTGCGTAATTGTTGCGCCAACCTGACTCTTAATGTCATCACCCACAATAGGCAATCCCGCTTTAGTGAATTTATCTGCCCAAACTGGATCTGATGCCACGAATACTGGCAGCGCATTAACAAAGCCGCAGCCAGCATCAATTGCGCACTGTGCATAAAACTTAGTTGCTTCTTCTGAGCCAACTGGTAAATAGCAAACTAATACTTCAACTTTGGCATCTTTAAGTGCTTTAACCACATCAACTGCAGGGGCATCAGATTCTTTAATTGTTTCGTTGTAATAGCGACCTAGCCCATCAAGGGTGACGCCGCGTTGCACCGTGATGCCAGTTTTAGCCACATCGGCAAACTTGATGGTGTTGTTCTCGCTTGCCCACATCGCATCGGCTAGATCAAGGCCAACTTTTTTAGCATCCACATCGAAGGCAGCAACGAACTTAACTGAGTTTACGTGGTAGCCACCTAGTACGGTGTGCATCAAACCTGGAATCTCAGTATCAGGTGAGGCATCTTTGTAGTAGGTAACGCCTTGGATTAACGAGTTAGCGCAGTTGCCAACTCCAACGATGGCGACTCTAATCTCGCCCTTATTGCTGCTCACTTACTTTTCCCTCTCTGTGGTTAACATGGTTTCAATCCATTCAATCTCGCGCTCAATCACTTCTAATTTATGTTTCTTGTATTCGGATAAATACGCATTAGGGGCTTGTGCCGCACGATCTAGATCAT
>WLEH01000145.1 GCA_009704345.1 Actinomycetota bacterium
AAAACACATACCGCAGCACCGCCGCAGTTTCGCGCACTACATAACTAAATGTCATTTTGGAACCAGCACCGTAACGGGTAGGTGCGCCAAAAGCTTCATATCCCATGTCCCGAACCATAATCAAACTTCTAACAGTATGGGCTGGATCTGTAACCACTGTAACTCTGGTTGCACCTAGGTCTCTTAACCGATGATCAACTGCGCGCAAACTATCTAGGGTATTAGTTCCTTTGGCAACTGCAATAACTGAAGCCCTGCTCATTCCTTTGCTAAGTAAATATTGTCGACCCGTTTGCGCTTCAGTGGTGCGGTCTCCTGGTTGATTTGAACCAGTAGTGATTACTTTGCGAGCAGTGCGTACTTTCCATAGCTCATAAGCACGATCCAATCTCGCTTGTAGCACATCTGATGGTCTGCCATCAAACTGTGCCGCACCGAGCACCACGATGGCATCAGAGCGATAAAGCACATCTTTCCCGCCAATATTTATCACCCAGGCTGAAACTCCAAGCACTACCACCACTGAGGTTGCAATGATTATGGCAATAAATGTCTTAACTAAATGCATTACCCGCCGCTCACATCTAATTCGGCAGCTGCTAAATCTGCGGCAAAATCACCTAACTCATCGGGTGAATCCAACCAACCTTGTGGCAAGCTCACTGGTCGCTCACTTGAAGTGCGCCCGCGTGGCCCATCGGCAGCGCTGGGAAACTCCTGTTGATCATCAATCAAGCTAACTAACTGCGCTAACTCCGTCAAAGTTGAGACCATGCCTAACTTGGCACGAATTTCAGATCCAACTCTAAAACCTTTGAGATACCAAGCCACATGCTTGCGAAAATCTCGACACCCTTTGTATTCACCATAAAGATCAACTAGCAATTCAGCATGCCGCACCATAGTTGCCAGCACCTGCTGCAAATTCGGTTCTTTGGGCATCTCATTACCATTAAGCGCAGCTGCTAACTGTGCAAATAGCCAGGGCCGACCTAAACAGCCGCGACCAACAACTACGCCAGCGCAATTCGTTTGCTGCATCATCGCTACCGCATCAGCCGCTCGCCAGATATCGCCATTTCCAAGCACTGGCACGCCAAGTGGGGCAAGATCATCAACTAAAACTTTTATCTGCGACCAATCAGCGCTTGGGGCATACATTTGCGCTGCAGTGCGGGCATGCAGCGCAACCCATGCCACTCCCTCTTGCGCAGCAGTTAAGCCAGCTTCGCGGAAAGTTAAATGATCTTGATCAATTCCCAAGCGCATCTTTACTGTTACTGGCACTGGTTTTACCCCAAGTGAAGCTGCCGTTTCCGCCGCAGTTGAAACTGCTGCCCGAATAATGTCGCGAAACAAATTGCGTTTAAATGGTAATGCCGCACCGCCACCTTTGCGAGTAACTTTTGGCACTGGGCAACCCATGTTTAAATCAATATGATCGGCGCGATCTTCAGTAATTAGTAACTTAACTGCTGCCGCCATGACTTTTGGCGATACACCATACAGCTGAACCGAACGTGGCGTTTCATCTGGATCAAAAGTAACCATCTGAATGGTTTCTTCATTGCGCTCAACCAAAGCGCGTGAAGTCACCATTTCCGAGACATAAAGTCCAGCACCATACTCTCGACACAGTCGACGAAATGCACTGTTGGTAATTCCCGCCATCGGTGCCAACACCACAGGTGGTGCAACACTGAACCGTGGTGTCTCAATTGGTGCAAAACCGGTTGTAATCATTGATTTAAGCAATTGGTAAGCGCTGCGCTAGCCAGCCAGTTAAGTTGTCCAAACTGATTCGCTGCTGCTCCATGGTGTCGCGATCTCGCACTGTTACTGCTTGATCTTCCAACGTATCAAAATCCACCGTAACACAATATGGCGTACCAATTTCATCTTGACGACGATATCTTCGGCCTATTGCACCAGAATCATCAAACTCTACGTTGTAACTCTTGCGGAGCATTGCTGCTAAATCTTTTGCTTTTGGCGACAACTCAGCATTACGAGATAGCGGCAACACTGCTACTTTTACTGGCGCTAACCTTGGATCAAGTCGCAGCACGGTGCGAACGTCCTCGCCACCTTTGCTGTTTGGCGCCTTATCTTCATCATAAGCATCCAATAAAAATGCTAAAACACATCTAGTTAAGCCCGCTGCGGGTTCAATTACATACGGCACCCAGCGCTCACCTGATTCTTGATCAAAATAAGAAAGATCAGTACCGGAATGCTGTCCATGAGTTGTTAAATCAAAATCAGTTCGGTTAGCCACGCCTTCCAACTCGGCCCACTCAGATCCAGCAAATCTGAATCGATACTCAATATCAACAGTTCGCTTTGAGTAATGGGAAAGTTTTTCTTTTGGATGTTCAAAGCGGCGCAGGTTTTCTGGATTGATTCCCAAATCGGTGTACCAATTCCAGCGCTGCTCTAACCAGTAGTCATGCCACTGTTCATCCTCACCTGGCTTAACAAAAAATTCCATCTCCATCTGCTCAAATTCGCGCGTTCGGAAAATGAAGTTGCCTGGTGTAATTTCATTACGAAAAGATTTTCCAGTTTGGGCAATACCAAACGGTGGTTTTTTGCGAGCAGACGTGAGCACATTTTGGAAGTTAACAAAAATTCCTTGCGCCGTCTCTGGGCGTAGATAATGTAGTGATCCTTCATCTTCCACTACACCAACTGTGGTTCGCAGCATGCCGTTGAAATCTCTTGGTTCAGTGAACTGACCTTTAACGCCACAATTGGCGCAACCAATTCCGGCTAATCCGCCTTCGGCAGGCTTGCCGTGCTTATTCTCGTATTCTTCGAGCAACTGATCGGCGCGAAACCGCTTATGACAGTTCTTGCATTCAGTTAGCGGATCAGCAAAGGCATTGACATGGCCAGATGCTTCCCAAACTTGTGGTGCCAAAATAATTGATGAATCTAATCCCACCACATCGTCTCGTTCACGCACCATGGTGCGCCACCATTGTCGACGAATATTTTCTTTAAGCTCCACACCCAGCGGTCCGTAATCCCAAGCAGATCTAGTACCACCATAGATCTCGCTTGAGGCATATACGAAGCCTCGACGTTTGGTTAGGTTTACAACTGCATCAACATTTGAGCTTTGGCGATCTGCCATGATCCGTCCTTCCGGCTGGCTGTCGGCGGTTGGATGAGCCTAGCGGGCAGTGTGTAAGCAACCGCTCGGCGGCGCGACCTTTAACCTATCTCGTCAAATTCCCAGCGTAAATTCCGCCGAATCAACGGGGTCCTTACAGCAACAATTCGATCGAAACTCATTTTTAACCTCGGCTGAACCTCTTTTGGGATGACAATCGCAGCAAAGCAGGCATCTACCCCGCGATCAAGATTGGCCAACTTGTCAGCTACCCCAATTGCAGTTTTACCAGTTTCAACTCCGAGATCGCAGATCAATAACTTGCTACCCAGATTCTCCGGCAAGATAAATTCCGGTTCAGTTAAAAAACCAAGTTCATCTTTGGTGCGGCTAACCTTAACTTCCAAGCACGGTAACTCAAATTCTTTTGCCACAACTTGCGCAACTTCTGATCCCAGCTGGCCTAAGCCAACCACTTGCCAAGCATGATCTAGCTCCATTTCAGTTTGTAACTGAGTTACCAGCGCTGCTGCACCTTCTCCAATATTTTTAAACTTCATTACGCGATTTATTGTCCGAAAGTGAAAAAGTGTCAGCATCTTGAGTTCG